>NC_015732.1:3000000-3239340 GCF_000219725.1 Gracilinema caldarium DSM 7334
TAATTCCTTATGAGGAATGACAACCTCTTTCCAAATTTTCGGATAGGTTTCAGGATCGATATCCCGGAAAAAGCCCCAGTTGAGCTTTCTGAGCAGTTTAAAAATCCGGGGAATCACCGCATTAAAACGGGCATCCCGGGGCAGAGGAGCAACCCATTCCATCAACTCTGAAAACGTCTGGATCCGTTCTTCGACAACCGCTTCTGCAAGAAAGGTATAGAGTTCAACAGCAGAGGTGGTACTGGTATAATCACTGATACTTTTCATATACTGCTATTATGAATCGATTTTTCCTGTCTGACAACGTTTTTCATACCGGGAGTCAGCGATGAGCCTGTATAGAATCCCCCAGCTAGCCCTCTCTCTCGACGCAGATGAAGCGGAACTGCGAAAGCGGGTGATCAAAGCCCTGCGTATTTCCCCTGCGGCTCTAAGGGAGCTTCGTATCGAACGAAAATCGATTGATGCCCGGGACAAGGAACATATTAAAATTGTCTATGGTGTTTTGGTTGATGTAGATCATGGTAAACAGGGCCTTATTCCTTCGTCTGTAGCAACACCCGTGGGTCCCGAACCGGTATATACGGTTCCGTTACCCCGTCGTGTTTTTACAACACCGCCCGTTGTGGTGGGAACCGGGCCGGCAGGCCTTTTTGCTGCCCTCATTCTCGCTGAAGCGGGACTACGCCCCCTCGTGCTTGAACGGGGGGATCCGGTAGAAATCCGCGATGTAAAAATCTGTCATTTCAGGGACGGGGGAGATCTAGACCCGGAATCGAACATTCAGTTCGGTGAAGGCGGCGCAGGAACCTATTCGGATGGGAAACTGACCACCCAGGTAAAGGACGAAGGGGGCAGGAACAGGAAAGTAATCCGGGAATTGATTGGCGCAGGAGCCCCGCCAGAAATAGGGATCCTTGCAAAACCCCATGTGGGGACCGACCAGCTCATCCGCGTTGTTGCCGGATTGCGGAAAAAGATTCAACAGCTGGGCGGGACCTTTCGTTTCAGAACCCGTTTGGATGATATACGGATAACCCAGGGTAAACTCACGGGAATTCTTGTTAATGGGTCCGAATGGATCGAAACAGACACCCTGGTTCTGGCAGTAGGTCACAGTTCCCGGGACACCTTTGCCATGCTGGAACGGCGGCAGGTACCAATGGAACAGAAGGCCTTTGCCATAGGGATCCGGATTGAACATCCCCAGGAGATGATTTCCCGCTCCCAATACGGCCGGTTTTGGAAACACCCGGCCTTACCAGTAGCGGATTACAAACTGGCAGGACGTACCAGCGATGACCGGGGCGTGTACAGCTTCTGCATGTGTCCCGGGGGGACTGTGGTAAACGCCAGCTCAGAATATGGCGGGGTCGTTTGCAACGGGATGAGTGACTTTGCCCGGGATGGGGTCAATGCAAATGCGGCCATAGTGGTTGCTGTCCGTCCTGAAGACTTCGGTTTTCCAGGACTTTTAGACGGTGTGGAGTTTCAGCGCCGGTGGGAACAGGCGGCATACCGGATCGCTGGAGCTACCTATGCACTGCCAGTTCAGCTCTGGAAGGATTTTCTCGATGACCGCCTCAGCACCAAACTAGGAGCCATACAACCCACCGCTACCAGGGCGTGGAGCCTGGCAAACCTGCGCCAGTGCTTACCGACCTTTGTAAGCCGGGGATTGGTCGAAGGCATAGCCCGCTTCGGGAAATCCATTGCTGGCTTTGACCGGCCCGATGCACTGCTGACCGGTGTAGAGACCCGGACGAGCAGTCCCTTGAGGATCCTCCGGGACGGAAACTGCCAATCACACATCCGGGGATTGTACCCCGCCGGAGAAGGAGCGGGCTATGCCGGAGGCATCATGTCTGCGGCCATGGATGGTATCCGGGTGGCGGAGGCCATCCTGAGCCGGGATTCGTAACCAGATCTCGAAGCGACCTTTGCACCCACCGGCCATCACCGCCGGCGCTCGAGTACATCGGGCCCAACAACCACTGGTCTGGACTGCTGAGTCCCAATCTCAACTCAGTTTGTTGCGTAGTCAATTTGTTGCGTACCAACTACGTGAGCCGCGTCTCCAGGGCATCGAGCCGCTGTTCAAAAGCCTGGGTTTCTTTCCGGGCCATGTTGATGAAGGGGTTATCCTCCACTCGACCTAAGACGGCTTCCATCTCGGCCTCATTGCGGAAAGTCATTTTTTTAAAGGGGTCCCGCCAGTCCTTAGCCCTGCTTTTATATACTTCGGCTTCTATCCAGCGGCGTGTTTCCCGGCCTTCCTGGAGGAGCTTCTGCAAATCGCCCCCCTGCATCAAACTTTCTGAGGTAAAGGGAGCAGATCCATCAAGGGGGGGTATCTCCAGGAGGACTGCCCAGGCGTGGATTGCCGCATCCCGGCGATAGGAAGCGGCCATAGCTTCATAGCGGGCATGGATTTCGTCCCAGGATGTAAGCAGTCCCTGGCGTATATCCTGCCGCAGCGCATCGAGCCGGGAAGATGGAACAATCTGTCCACCCAGGTTTACCCATTCATGTTCCCGCTGTGCCCCATTTTTTTGGTACCCTTCATTAAGCTCTGCCAGAAGTTCACCTATTCTGGTATCGGGCCGGGATTCTGCATAGGCAAGCAGTGCCTTAAGGGCATAGTAGCGGAGCATTCTGTTATAGGCCCGCCAGGCTTTCCTCGGTTTCAGCACCAGGGCGGGCCGCTTATGCCGTTCCAGGCCCTCCGTATAGACCTCGAGCCCACCCATGCGGTTTTCCGCCGCAGCCAGGAGGTTTCTGCCAAACTGGCGGAGGGCACCTTCTGTATAGGTGTCGGGATTTTCTCCACCTGCAAGGATCGCGGCCCGCCCGGTCCACAGCTCCAGAAGGTCCATTGCATACAAAATTTCTTCCGCCGTATCAGGGGCGAGGTAATCGGTTTCAATCTGCTGTATTTTAACGACCCGCTTATCCCTGTTGGCCGCTTTCCATGCATTGCGCTCCAGGGCATACATGTTGTACATCCAGAAATAGGCCGGCATGACTTCCAGCCGGTCCCGGGCAACATCATGGTTTACCAGCGAAAAAGGAAGGGGGATATCAAGCTCATAGGGATAGTCCCCTTTCGCAATGAGCACATAGGATGCGAAGCGGCTTGGATGTTTCAGGGTTACCGATAGGCCCGGCCAGAAGCCCCTGCCCGCCCGGATTTCCCCGTCGTTGGCACGGCTATTATGATTAGAACCAATCGTAGCTCCCGCCGCAATATTGGACTGTCCCTGCACGAGGCTTGCGATAAGAAAGGAATTATTATGATGCTGTTCATGGGCCGGAAAAATGAGATTATTGAGCATTTCACAGCAGGAAACGGTAGAATTATCTCCTAACACAGAGTGGATGAGCCGGGCTCCGTATTTCAGGTTGCTGTTCCGGCCCATCACAAAGCGGACGGCTTTACAGCCATAAAAGATATGGCAACCATACCCAATAATGCCGTTAACCAGTTCCACCCCTTCGCCGATCTGGGTAGGTTCATCGGCGCTGGAAAGGATGGTCAGATTTTTAAGTTTGTTAGCACCCTTAATATAGGCACAGGAGCCAATAGCCACATCCTTAATGATGCCGCAGCCCTTAATGACTGACCAGGACCCAATGGTCCCATATCGGCCCCGGCCTGCGCCATATTGGTTTTGAGTAATATCCTTAAGCTTTGTCACCAGTTCCGCATCATCCCGGTAGGTAGCCCAGAGATAGGCATCGGCAGGAATCATATCCTCGAACGGAAGGATGGAGCGGCCTCCAGCCTCATTCATCACATCAATCCAGATCCGTACATCCTCCGATTCTCCAGGAGTCAAAATACCATTCCCGAATTTGGCATGATTAGACACCTGGATTTCATCAACCCTGCTGATGATGACCTGATTGCCAATAATGTAATGGGAAATATAGGGACAATTTTGTATGGCACAGTCATCGCCAATGTCACAGGAGATAATCGTGCTATCCCGGATTCCTGCAGGTATTTTATAATCATGGTATTGAAGCAAGTTTTCCCGCACTGCCCCAAGCCGTACAAGCCCGTAAAACTGTGAACTACGAATTAAATGAGGATTAAAGGGGTCGCTCACAAGAAAATCATCCCAATTAGCGCAAAAATTGTTGTTTTTTACTAAAATCGCAATTTCATCTGCCCGCAGTTTCCGCCAATTTTTTGCATTTTTACCAATTTGCTGGTTTCTTTGCCAATATTCATCGCTGCCTTCGGGCAAAAACTGGCTGTCTATAAAACCATAACCTAATTTTCCTGAAACGATATGGCTTATCTGGTGCATATTGTTCATGTAATCTCCCCCAACAGTAAACTTACCTTGACAATTCGATATAAATCAGCGCTTAATACATACCATGGATCAAAAATCAGCTATCCATCGCATAGGTTCTGCCCTTCGCAAAGCCTGGAAGCCCTCACTGCAAACCATCCAGTTTTTACTTTCTGTTATGATTCCCGTCTCACTGGGGGTACTGATCCTGGAAAAAACTGGTTTACTTTTTAACATATCCCGTTTTCTTACACCTTTCATGCATCTCTTGGGGCTCCATGGGGAAAGTTCCCTGGTCATACTCAGTGCTATGTTTATGAATAACTATTCGGCCATTGCGGTTATAGAAACCCTGCATCTTCCCCTACGAGAGATTACGATTTTAACGGTGATGAGCCTCATCGCTCACAACCTTATTGTAGAAAGCACTGTTATGAAGAAAACAGGTTCTTCGGTTACAAAGATGGTCTTCCTCAGAATTTCTACTGCCCTTATAGCCGCATGGATTTTAAATTATATCCTTCCGGCAGACTTTGGTGCAAGCAACATGCAGACTATTTCTGAAACAATAACTACTCCACAACAGTTCATGATGCAGGATATTCCCCAGATTTTTAAGTCGTGGACCCTACAAACAGGAAATCTCATACTTAAAATTGTTATCTTAATAAGTCTCCTCATGGTGGCTCAAAAAATCATGGAAGAATTCGGTTTGCTGGAATTCCTGGGGAAAATCACCGGGCCTTTTATGCGTCTTTTAGGACTTCCGCCCTCGACAGGATTTCTCTGGATTGTGGCGAACACCCTGGGTCTTGCCTACGGATCGGCAATCATGATTGAACGGGTTGAATCAGGGAAGCTCAGTCTTTCCGAAGGAGACCTTTTTAACCATCATGTGGGGATCAGCCATTCACTACTGGAGGATACCCTCCTTTTTATGGCCATTGGAGTCCCCCTTTTCTGGGCCGTGGTACCCCGTTTTATATTGGCTATTATCATTGTCTGGATGGAACGGGGCAGGCGAATCCTCTTTAGGAAATCCTTCCAGGTCGGAACTCTTTAATACCCTATTGGTAAACCTTCAACCCTGCACCGTATTGCCGTATTGCTATTTCATCTGTCCAGATTATCCAGAATATGAAGCATCTTCCGGAAGGGAGAATCGGGCTTTTTCAATTCCCGGGAGCCACGAGTAATTTTACAGAGGGAAAGTCCCAGGGTACTGGCTATTTCTCGCTGAGGTATTTTGTTATCCAACGCTTTTACCAGAGCCCAACGGGCTGCAATATCCGCAGTTTCCGATGGAGTTAAAAGACTACGTAAAAAGTCTGCGATAAGTTCTGCATCCGATGTGGCAGCCAGGGTTCGTGAAAGTTCTTTAAGGTTCATTTCTACGGCAGGATCATCAATCTTCATGCTGTTACTATACATTGGAAATACTAACTTTTCCAGAGAAATCCTGTACGGCGTAGAAAAGAACCCAAACCAGCCATCAGTCCCTTTCACCAGGTGTCCAGTTCATCAATTTCTGATATAACATGCCTATGGCACTTATATCATTGGATTCGGTCAGTAAAACCCTCGGGGAGACATCCCTGTTTACCAACGTATCATTTAGCATAGAAGCGGAAGAACATATCGGCTTTGTGGGCCCTAATGGGGCTGGAAAATCGACCCTGCTTAAAATACTTGCCGGGATCCTGGAAGCAGACCAAGGAACCATTACTCGAAAACGGGGTCTGCATATCAGCACCCTGGATCAGGTCCCCCGATGGGAACGGGGGGATCGGATTCGGGACTTTCTCTTCCGTTCCACCGATCCTCTGGTACAGCTTGTGGACCGCTATGAACGGGTACTGCAGGATCCAGCCAGTTCACCGGAAACCATCAGTGCCCTCAATCATGAAATGGAAGAACGGGGGGGATACAACGTTGAACATCGTTTTTCATCGCTCCTGTCTGAATTGGATATCCAGGACCTCAATGTACCCATGGAGACCCTTTCGGGCGGTATGGTTAAAAAAGTCGCTCTGGTCCGCTGTCTAGCCAGCGACACAGACCTGCTCTTGCTGGATGAACCAACCAACCACCTGGATATCGATACGATCGAATGGCTCGAAAAAAAACTTATCCAGAGCGGCAAGGCTTTTGTGCTGGTTACCCATGACCGCTGGTTTCTCGATACGGTCTGCAATGTCATCATTGATATTGACCGCCGGGGAGTAGCTAAATATCCAGGGGATTACAGTGAATACCTTGAACGGCTTGAGGAACGGGCCCAGATTTCTGCAGGGAGGGAACGCCGCCGGGAAGCTATACTCCGAGTGGAACTTGAATGGCTGAAACGGGGTCCCAAAGCCCGGGGCGGGAAAGATAAAAAACGAAAAGAACGGATCCGGGAACTGGTACAGGGCCGGCCAGAGGCCCCCGAAGCAAAACCAGACGCGTTTCGTACAAGCCAACGGCGGCTTGGCGGGAAAGTGTTGGAACTGCACCAGGTGAGTAAATCCTATGAGGGGAAACCGGTGCTTAAAAACTTTTCCTATACCCTATCTGTGGGGGAGCGTATTGGGATTATCGGGCCCAACGGAAGCGGAAAATCTACCCTGCTGAATCTTATCGCCGGCACTATTGAGCCTGACAGCGGTACTGTAGTCAGGGGAGAAACGGTCGCCATCGGTTATTTTGACCAAACCGGAGCAGCCATGAACGCCAATTCGAGCATCCTCGAATATGTGCAAAGCGCAGCAGAACGCATTTCATTTGATGATGGGACAGAGCTCACGGCAGAACAATTTTTGGAACGATTTGGTTATCCCCGCTCTATGCAATCACAAAAAATAGAAAAACTTTCAGGAGGAGAGCGTCGCAGGCTCCAGCTG
This sequence comes from Gracilinema caldarium DSM 7334, assembly GCF_000219725.1. Taxonomy (GTDB): domain Bacteria; phylum Spirochaetota; class Spirochaetia; order Treponematales; family Breznakiellaceae; genus Gracilinema; species Gracilinema caldarium. The sequence continues at coordinate 3,007,187 of NC_015732.1, forward strand.
GTACGGCTGCTCATCGCAAGCCCTAATGTACTTCTCTTTGATGAACCCACCAACGATATTGATATTGGAACCATTGCGCTCCTCGAAGACTTTCTCAGGCATTTTCAGGGCAGTGTCATCGTTGTATCCCATGATCGTTCATTTCTGGAAGGTATGACCGACAGCCTCTGGATATTTGATGGCAAGGGGAATATCCAATCCTATGTGGGAACGTACAGTGCATGGCGGGAACAGCAGGAACTTCTCCAGGAACAGATTGAACAAGAGCGGGGACCGAAATCGGCTCTGGTCCCGCAGGATAAGCTGCAGAGGGAACCTATAAAAGGGCAGAAACAAAAGCTCAGTTTTAAGGAAAAACGGGAACTGGAACAGCTTTTACCAGAAATCTCTGCCCTCGAGGAAGAAAAGACAGCCCTCGAAGCGGCTTTTTCCCATCCTGAAAGTCCCTTGGCCAGAGACGGAAAGGCCCTTGCAGAAGCGCACCGCCGTTATGAGACTGTTCTTCATCTTATTGATGAGAAAACCCTTCGGTGGGAGGAACTGGCTGCTCGCTCTGATACATAAATCGCAGAGATTCTACATGATTGCGTCCCTTTGTCTTTGCCCGATATAAAGCATCATCCAGGGTCCTGAGCAGAGCCGAAGCAAGAGATTCTTCATCTGAAGTTGTATCATCACAGACTACAAGACATATCCCGATAGAGATGGAAAGTTGAATCCTTTCTCTGCCAATAACAAGAGGTTCTTCAAGGATCTGATTACGTACAGCCTCTGCCTGTTGCTGCGTAAAGGCAAGATGTGTTTCCGGATCCACCCCCGGCTCTCCGCTCAGAATTGCCAGAAATTCCTCACCGGACCAACGGCCAAGCAAAACCTTTTTATCCAGAGCACGGGCAAAACGGTGAGCACACTCGGTTACTGCCTGGTCTCCTAAAACTTGACCATACCTATCATTCACTTGTTTCAGATGATCTATATCACCAAGCATAAGGGCAAGACTGAGTCGATGGGTTTTACAACGGCCAATTTCCTTTATAAGCCAATACCAGAGTGTTTTTCTGTTAGCAAGTCCGGTGAGATCATCTATGGATATAAGCTTATCAACCTGCACCGATAACTGCTGCAAACGGCTGGTAGTTTCACTCAACGCCCTATTAACCGCAGCAATCCTGGTTCGGCTCGTTTTAAGCTCAATCTGGTTCATTAAGCGAAGCCAAAACTCTTCTGGGTCTATTGGTTCCTGAACATAATCGAGACCACCGATACTTAAAATACTAAGTAAATTTTCTCGATCCACTTCTACTTGCTTCGCTGGAATTACAACTAAGAGGGGTGTTTTATATACTTGAACCCATTTATTAATAAGTTCCCGGCTAGCGTCGAGTTGTTTCTGATCCGCAGGAACATCAAATATGATACCATGGACCTGCTGAATCGGATAGGTTTGGGCAACATCAAGGGTAGCCTCAAAGATATTAACTTGTTTTTCCTTTAACAATTCCCGAAACCATCTTAGTCGATCTTCAGAGCTTCCTACAAGCAACAGTGTTAAGGATGCATCCTCATGTTGCACTACTGGAATTAGTTCTGATTGTTGTTTTATTTTTTCTTCAAAACCATGACCGAAGGTGACAAAATACTGAACATCGTTACCAGTAGCAGGTACCTGAGGTATGTCTATTCTGAACCGGGTTCCACCCTGTTCAGGGGCCTCACAACGTATTGTACCTCCCATAAGATCCAGCAAACGTTTTGAAATTGCCAGCCCCAGTCCGGTTCCCCCATATTTCCGGGCAATCTTGAAATCCTGCTGGCTAAAGGGATCAAAAAGACGGGCCCGAAATTCTTCAGAAATACCGATACCGGTATCGGTAATTTCAATACAAAGATGGTATCTGGTGAGACCATGGATTTCTCTATTCTGAGAACCTTCAGGTTTTGCATCAATAAAAAGGCTTACTGAGCCAGCATCAGTAAATTTTATTGCATTGCCTAACAAATTTACCAAAACCTGGCGAAGCCGGTTCTGATCCAGCATAATAGTCTTTGGTACAGCTTCGGTGATTTGAATCTGGACGACGAGCCCTTTTTCTTCAGCATTAAATCTGAAAATATCGAGCAGTTCACCTGCCAATTGGCGTATTTCAAAAGGAATTGGCACTAGCTCGATACGCCCCGATTCAGCCTTTGTCAGGTCAAGAATATCATTAATTATAGCAAGCAGGGATCGCCCTGCGGTATTGATAGAAGTAAGGTAGCGAAGACCTTTTTCATCCTGGATATAGGGTTGTAACAGAGAACTATAGCCTAGAACAGCATTAAGAGGGGTCCGCAGTTCATGGCTCATGGTAGCAATAAAGAGACTCTTGGCCTTACTTGCCTGTTCTGCATCTATTCTTGCTTGTCTGAGCCGTTCTTCAATTTCCAATTGTCGGGTAATATCATGACCTGCAGCAATTACCAGATTCCGATCTGGAACTCCGACAGCAGACAAAGCGATCATCATCCAACTGCCATCGGCGCGCCTAAAACGGACATGAAAATCCTTGAGGGGAACCCCCGATAGAAGCAATTTTGAAGCTTCAATCAGCCGTTCCCTATCATCTTGAAATACAAATTGCAGAACCGAAACCCCCACCAATTCATGTTCTGGCCAGCCCGTATCGATAACCCAGGACTTGCTCACCTTTTGGAAATAACCATTCATATTGATGATACATAAATAATCCAGGGTTACCTCAAAAAAGAGATCCAAATCCCGTTTAGCTTCCCGTAAGACCCTGGATCGTTCTTCGACCCGTTTTTCCAGTTGTTCACTCAATTCTCTGTATTTTTGTTCACTTTCTTTAAGGGCTTCCTGGGTCCGGATACGGCCAGTTATATCGATAAACATAACAAGTACACCAGTCACTGTCCCAGATGCATCCCGGACTGGGGTCTTTATCGTTTCTACCCAGCTTCGCTCATCTCCCTGAACATGTTCTTCTATAAAGCTACGGCTTAAACCACTCTCAATGACATCCCGGTCATCGGCCCGATATTTTTGAGCAAGCTCTGAAGGATACAGATCCGCATCGGTTAATCCTACAAATTCTTCAGGTTTTTTATTGTGCAGCATAGCAAAGTAAGAATTAACAAAGAGATAAATGGACTGGCGGTCTTTCAGAATAATTGCTTGTGGTACTATATCAATAATTGTCCGTACTAACTGGTCATACTGGTTCTGGGTTAATCTCAATTCCCTGCTTGCTAATTCACCCTGCAAACGAAGTACACTCAGTAAAAGAATCCCAAAGCTAAAGAGAATTCCTGCTATTGTCATAACAAAGAGGATTACCGTATAAGATTCTGAAAACAGTTTTAAAAATGTTAATGAAGTAATTAAAGATAAACCACGAACAAAATAGATACAGGCAACCAATAAACAAACTATACCAATAAAATTGGACAATACCCTCTGATTTAATATCAAAGCTTTTAAATTTTGCCTTTTATAAACCAATCCTTCACGGATAATAAAGATTCCATTAGACAAAAATAAAATAGCAGACATCCATGATAACAGAGCCTGGTTCCAACCTTGAGAGACCGAAAAAGATAAAAAAACTATTTCAAAAATAATGGTACCAAAGGCTGGTAAAAAGAACCATGTACTTTTTATTTCGAACAACTCATTAAAAAAACATCTATAACCTACACCAATATACGAAATACCAATCAATAACAGAGGATATAGAACAAGGTTTCCAATTACTTCATAGTCTGAACCGATATAAACAAGCCCAACCAAAGCCAGAGATATAATAATATTAGCTAAAGCTATATGCAGTAAACCTCTAATACGATTTTCAAACGCATTATGAAATATGATCAATAATAATGCGAGAAAGAGACCACCCATTGCAAAAATGAGAGATGGACTAGTAATAGTAATGAACCTGGTTATTGAGTTCATGAACTGACTAAAATTATCGAATTTGTTTATTCTTTTCTCAAGAGCTGAGAAATAATATATAAAAGAAGAGCCAACAATGAGGGAAGCCCTAATAAAATAGTTGATGGAATTGAGAACATACCCTGGGCTTCTATTCCTAATCGTTCAATGAATGTAAAGATAATAGCTGCTAGGGCTACACCCCAAACACGTCTGAATCCAAGATACACCATAACCAGGGCAATCCATCCTTCTCCCGTGGTTCCCCCCGGAGTATATGCGCCAACTTTAACGGTAATGATGCCACCTGCAAGAGCGGCTAGCATCGCTGCCACTACCCAGGCACCATCGCGGTAACGAACCGGATCTATTCCGCGCTGTAGAAGGACTTCGGGCCGTCGGCCAGAAGCCCTCAGTCGGAGACCTATAGGAGTATGATAAATTACAGCATAGGCAAGTATCATAATCAGAAATGAGATCCAAACAAAAAAATACATATCCACACGAGGGAATCGCGGATCTCTAAGAACACCTTTAGTATGATATAGCAACACTGATACGGTCTCAATGATACCTACAACCCCCAAATTGAGTGCGAGGGCTGAGACAAAAGGATTCGCACTAGTCCAGCGGATAAAACGAGATAGTAACCAACCGATAAAACCAGTTAATATCATCGTTATTAGGAAACCAATTGAAAGCGAATTGCTCCATACACTAAACACCCACACTAAAAAAGATCCCAGGGCAAGAGCCCCTTCTAAAAAAACCGCCAGGTAACCAGAAAAGTCACTGACCAGAGCTCCTAAACTGGCAAGCAACAGGGGCATCGAAGCAACAAGCAGTGCATGAATCATGGTTTCCTCCAGAAACGGGGAACATATCGGACTGTTACAAATAACAAAACTATCGCTTGAACAAAGGCTGATGTTTCAAACTGGAGCCCTGATGCAAGAATCGCCACATCTGAACCAGCCTTAAGCCATGCAAAGATTAACGCTGCAGGGAACAGTGCCAGAGGATCATTACGGCCAATCAGAGCAACTGCGATACCACTCCACCCTAAGCCGCCCGAAAACCCCTGATGACAGAGCCCATAGGTACCGGCTACTGCAAAAAAACCGGCAAGCCCATGGAGTGCTCCCGAAAACCCTAGGGCGTACACCCAATAGGTCGGAGCTGGGAAGCCACCAAAACGGGCAAATTCAGGGCTAGCACCTGCAACACGGAACCGGTAGCCACCCTCAGTTCTGTTTATCAATATATAAACTAATAAAACAAGACCTATGGCCCAGATGAGGGATACAGATAAACTTGAAGGTAGCAACAGGTGAGGCAGAATCCTATCTGAAGAAAACCGACTACTAGCTAAAAGATTTCCTGACTTATCACGCAACGGGCCTGCAATGAGATAATCTGCTACGGGCGTAAGGCTCGCTGAAAGTAAAAAGCTGGTAATAAGCTCATCTGCGCGGGCAAAACGTTTCAAAAGTCCCGAAATGACCCCCAGGCAAGCCCCTAGGACTATGCTCCCAAGAGCCGCAAGTATCAGTGCAAGGGTACCTGGCAAAAGAGGAAACGAAAGGAGTATCACCGTTGCACTAAGGCCACCAATATATATCTGGCCCTCCCCACCCAGGTTAAAGGTGCCACCACGAAAGGCTACAGTAACACCCAGGGCAGTCACAAGATACAATGCCACCAGATCCAGAGTATTACCAATAAACCAGCGGGAAGACCAGGGGCTAATAAAGAAACTTTTCAATGTAACAAAAGGATTATCAGTCATAAAAAGAATGATGACACAGATAAGCAGAATCCCGCTTCCTAGTGCGAAGAAGGATCCCCAAAAAGCACTGGTACGGGTTTTCATATATTTTTTCATATGAGGCCTTCCTGACCTTCAGGTTTAGCATCACTGCCGACCATAGCGGCAGAAATTTGCGGTTTTAATAGGTACCGTTGTACCGGATCAATAGGAACATCCACTTCCAGAACATTCCGGCCATCCCGTAATACCATAACCCGTGTAGCAAGTCTGAGGAGTTCATCCACATCGGTAGAAAAAAGAAGTACCGTTCCACCCCGTTGCAGATAAGCTGTAAGCCGTTCATGAAGCAAAGCTCTGCCAGCAGCATCAAGGCCCCATCCCGGCTCAGACAGTACCAGTAATAAAGCCTCTTCTGCAAATTCCCGGGCAAGAATAAGCCGTTGAAGTTGACCACCAGAGAAAGCCTCAGCTGGACTATCGAGCCGGCTCTGTATACCGCTCTTTGTAAGGAGTTCATCTGCCCAGTACTGGATTGCCTTCAGGTCTAAAAACCGGGGCCAGAATCGGTGATTACGCAAAAATCGCTGAGTAAATCTCCGGTGGGCATGGACGATAAGAGAATCCAGTATAGGCAGTTTTAACGCAAGGGCCCGCCCGAGCCGGTCTGCACTGACATAGGCCCCACCGGCTTTCCGAAAGGCAAGAGGCCCTTTACCTTCCAGAGCAGTTCCTTTCAGCGTTATATATCCATTTTGAGGCGAAATGAAGCCAGTGACTGCATGCTCCAGGGTTTCCAATCCACTATCCCGAACACCTGCGACACCATAGACCTCACCGGGATATACAGAAAAACTCAAATTCCGCAGATGGGCCATATCCTTCTGACTAACATACAACTGCTCCACGGTAAATAACGGAGCCCTTGCCTCAAATTGGGATTTACTATACAACAACCCCAGCGCAGGAAACGTCTCAGCTTGAAATTGCACAACCTTTTCAGGTTGAATACAATCAACCGCATCACCAAACATAAGGGCAGTCAGTTCTTCAGGGTTTGTTTCTGAACTACGCCGTGTTGCAACGGTCTTTCCCTGCCGGAGTACTGTAATGCGATCTGCGACCGAGAGGGTTTCTTCTAGTTTATGGGAAATAAGCACAATCGCCGTACCATCAGAACGGAGTTTCCTCAATAATGTAAAGAGCCGTTCCGTTTCCACAGGGGTCAGGACCGCCGTGGGTTCATCCAGAATGATACAGGAGACCCGGTGCATGAGCAGGGTAAGGATGGCCGCTTTCTGTCGCTGGCTTATGGTTAAGCTTTCGGTACGAGCGGTTGCATCCAGATCAAAGCCCCACTGATCTGACAGGTCCTGAAACCGTTGCCGGCCCAGGCGGCGATTGAGGAAGGAAAGGCCTGGGACCGGGAGCCCAAGCTGGGCATCTTCCCAGCAGGTAAAACCCGGGACCAGAACCGGGTGCTGGCGGACCATACCGATTCCGGCTAGTAAGGCCTCCCGGGGACTGTGAAACATACGGGGGATCCCATCAATCAGGCGTTCCCCCGTGGTCATACCTAAGTGTCCTGCGAGAATATGCATCAGAGTAGACTTACCTGCCCCGTTTTCGCCGACCAGAGCATGAATTTCTCCTGACAGGAGCTCAAAATGGGCTCCCGAGAGGGCCTGAACACCGTTGGTTGGAAAATATTTGGTCACATTCCGCAGGCTTATTGTCATATTGTATCAGTAGACCCTATTTACTTAGCTCTGTTCCATCCTCCCGGAGTGACAGGGTACCATTCCTGAATCGGGCTACTATGTCAGCCATTCGTTTCCGGATGGGCTCGTTCACGGTTTGTACATACAGCGGATCATCATCCACAAAATCTACATAACCATCAGCTACACCAACCAGCTCTGCTTTACCGAAGGGAAGTTTCTCCTCCAGATAGAGCTTCGTTTTTTTATAGGCAGCCTTGTCCTGTCTGAGAATGGCACTTCCCACGACCACCCCAGGCTTTATCCCATAACCATTGACATCAAACCAGACAACCTTAGCTCCGCTATCAGAGGCAGCCTGAACCACCCCCTGGTTGGCACCTCCGGAAATGGGGAGAATTACTCGAGCACCCTCCCGGATCATACTGGAAGCAAGTTCACTTCCCTTATCCGCATCATACCAGTTGCCTACCACCCGGAAATCGACGGAGAAATTGCTGTCTACAGCCCGGGCACCCTGGAGGTAGCCCGGAAGGATAATGGTATTCATAGCAGGATATTCCTGACCTGCGATAAGGCCCAGCTTGGGTGTACCGCTTGATGCACCTGATGATCCGCCCCTGCCGCCCTGGGTAGTCCCTGCATTCTGAGCCACCAGGGCCGCTACATAGCCCGCCAGGAATGCCTGTTCCCGCTGATTATAGCGGAGGGTATAGATCTGCAGATTACCTGCAAGCTGTCCATCAAATAAGAGAAATTTTTGTTTGGGGAACTTGGCTGCCACGGCCTCACAAATAGCGGGCATCGCTGGGTTGGATGAAATGATGAGATCATAGGCACCACTGGCGGCAATACTTGTAATTTTAGATTCCCATTCAGCCTGATTAAAGCCCCCTTCAATAACCTTAAGACTGGTACCAGACTTTTCATCTACCGCCTTTTGAACCCCTGCTACAAGCATTTCATAGATAGGACTTCCGGAGGTTACACCGGGAACAAAGACTACAATCGATTTTCCCGACTTGTTGTTCCCGGATCCTTCAGCAGAACCGCCTGCAAAGGCCAGGCTGATACTGCCCGCAAGCAGAACACAAAAAAGAACAGCTTTGCCTCCAAAAGGCGCAAAGGACCGATTAAAAGACCGTCTCAACAATCCCGAAATGAACTGTAATTCCCTTTGTGTCATCATGGGAAACCTCCAAAAAAGGATATGCATTCCAGGGCAAAAAAAAGCCCCGGAGTATATCCAGGGCATGGTTTGCTCGAAAATGATGGGTTATACCGAAGGCCCGGCCGGTACCTTCTTCCCTCGATTTTCTTTCATCCGGACTATACCGTCGGCACCGGAATTCCACCGGTTCAGTCAGCTGCTGACTTACAGCAGCCAAGTCGCGGGCTATACCGCCGGTAGGGAATTATTCATCAATCTTAATATATATTGATGAACTCACCCGACCCTGAAAATCTCAATATAAAGAACCTTCTTTAGGTTCATGCATACATAATACTACTCAAAGGCTTCGGGTTCGTCAATAAGCGCTGGACCAAAACAATCATGTTTCGTATAGTAGGACCATGATTGGATTCCTTATTAAGAAAACCTTCTTTGATCTCTGGGACAACCTGTTCAGACTTGCCATAGTTAATCTTGGATTTATTATTTCGGCAGCAATCCCCATTTTGCTCCCCACAGTCCTGGCTGACATTCCCCTGCTTGCCCTGGTGGTAATTTTAGCAGGAACCTTCTGGTGCATTCTCTACCTTGTTGCAACAGCCCTTTCAGTAAAGTCGATTTCCGACTACGGCTCCTTTGGCTATGCAGACTTTGTTAAGAACCTTAAAGAGGGGCTTCCCACAGCCCTGCTCATTTTCATTACCGCAGGATTTTGGTTCCTTTTAGCCTATGTAGCCCTGCCCTTCTATACCAAACTTGGTACCATGGTCGGGCTCTTTGCTGCATCCTTAGTATTCTGGACCCTTGTTATTTTGTTGATGGCCTTCCAGTATCTTCTGCCGATCCGGGCTCGCCTGGACCGCAAGGCTGGTAAAATCCTGAAAAAGAGCTTTATCCTTTTTTTCGACAATCCCCTTTTCAGCATATTCCTCTTTATCCACAATCTGATAATTCTTGTTCTATCATTTTTTTTGGCCTTTCTTGCACCAGGCCCGGCGGGTATCCTCCTCTTCCTAGATGAAGCTCTCAGGCTCAGGCTCCTCAAGTATGACTGGCTCGAAGCCCATCCCGAGGCAGACCGTCGTCACATTCCCTGGGAAGAACTCCTTGCAGAGGACCGTGAAAAGACCGGCACCCGCAGCCTCCGCAGTTTTATTTTTCCCTGGAAGGATTAGGCAGGAAAGATAAGGGGATCTCTAGATCCCCCTTAATCAGCTGATTATTTTTAGGCCATATTTCTGATATTTCGATATCTCTCTATCTGCAGAAGCAAAAAACAAATCTGATTGAATACATTGCCATATCATGAGTCTATCAAAAGGGTCCCGATGTTCAATGGGGAGTTTATAAAATGAAACTAAATCTTTATTATCAAGCTTTTTACACTCAAAAAAACCATTCTCTATTTCAGCATAAAGGTCTTCGGGGCTTATGTTATTAAGAATAATTTTACCTAAATTATATTTTATCGATATCTCCCACAGGCTTGCCTGACTATAATATATTGTGTTTTCTTCATTAAGAAGTTCCTTATACACTGAAGGTCTAATCTTATCTATATCAAGATAGGACCAAATTAAATAATGGGTATCAATAAGGATATTCATGAATTAATAAGTTCCTCATCGGTAATATTCCATTCGCCTTTAAATTCAACCGTGCCTTTTCCCTGTAAAGTACCAAGTTTTCGAGCCTTTATTCTTTTGTATTCTTCTATTGGAACTATTACTGCTATGGTCTTTTTTTTTCGTCCAAAGGCTATTCCAATCTCATTTCCAGACTCGACTTCCTTTAAAAGCGCGGAGAATTTAGCTCGAATTTCTGCTACTGGTAAGGTCTTCATAGATTACATGATAATCATTTTGTACAACATAGTCAAATTCACACTATACTCAATTCACATCATCTTCGAAAAGGTCTGTTTCCCAGCTGTCGGCTACCTCAGCAGCGAAAGCGATGGACTGGCGTAAATCTTCGGCGTTGTGGGAGACTGGCAGCTTAACAGTATAAAACAACAGGATACCTTCATCATTTTCTTCTAATACCCATGCACCGATTTTGTTAGTTCCCGATTCTTCCATTAAAGCATAGAGCAGATCTAATTTAGGATCCTCTTCCAAGACCCCCGCATTTGACCAGACTTCTCGAACCTCCATTCCCCGATACTTCTGAGTCTCCGACATGATATAGACATACTGGGTTCGTCCGGAAGCAAGATCATATTCAATCTCATAGTTGCCATTATCAGTAATCGTATAGGGGATGTTTAAGCTTTTAAGCATCACCGCAACCCGCTGGTCGGGGGTTTTATTCGTTTGGGCAAAAAGAATTCCACTTCCTAAAACTGCAAAAAGAACCAAAATATACTTTACTTTGTTCATCAAATTTGCCTCCACGTATAAATGTAGTGCATATTGTTTTGAATTCACAGATTGATGTTTAAAAAAATAAATGTACAGCCTGCGGAGATTATGTTTAGAACCTATCCCTACATTTGTATAAACGGTAATTATCATAGCGATACCCCAATCTCGGATAGGCATGGTCCATTTTTTAGAGATATATCGAGCAATCATGGGGTATTTAGCATCCCACCGCTGGACAAATTGGGTGAGTTCTTTATTTTGCCTTTATAATTTTTTTATATAACATTTGCTTAACTTGCAACGCGTACATGGTGCAATTCTTGCCGAGGAACGTAGTGACGACAGCAAGAATTGTGACATAGCGTTGTCAAGTTAAAGCAGTTGTTAGCTGTCTTAGTTATTCTATTATTACTTTAATTTTATCTATTACTTCATCAACTATTTCATTGTTAACTTTTTCTATATATTCAATATTTCTAATTCTCCAATCTAAGTTTTTAAGTTGATCACTCAGCACACATCCTTTTATTTTTTTCCCTTCTATTTTAACTTCAAATGGATATCCTTTTTCTTTGCTTGTAATAGGGCAAAAAATACCTAATCCAATTTTTTCATTATATGCTTTATACGATAGAACTAAAGCAGGTCTGCGTCCACGCTGTTCATGCCCTAACTGTGGATTAAAATCAAGCCAAACTATATCGCCTTTATTTGGAATATATGTTGTTTTTACCATTCTTCATTTCCAACTGAAAAACCAGTTTCTATTGCTTCATGAATATTTTCAGTTGTCACTTTAGCCAATAACTCATTTAAGCTAATTCTTTTTGGTATAATAACTAATTTTCCTTCTTCTTCCGATATTTCGACTGTACTGCCATTTTTTAGTTCCAAATCCTTGGAATATAATGCTGGGATTCTAATTCCTAAGCTATTTCCCCATTTTTGTACAACAGTTTGCATACTAATACCTCTGAGAATAAGTATATATATTGTCTATTCATTAGTCAAGTATACAATGTATAAACTTAATAAGCTGAACTACCTTCTTTTTTGCACCGAAGGCGTCCATCCAACATTTGCTTTACCTGCATTTCCGTGCCCCCTAGGGCTTGGCATGAAAATTGCCGAACGTAGCGATTGCAATTTTCATACCAAAGGAAATGTCTGGTTAAAGCAGTTGTTATGTTTTTATACTAACTAATTTTTATGTCGATAAGCATATTTAACAAATATACAAAATATTGATGATTCTTGTTTTGCTTTTGATATTTCAAGTTTATTTGATGTAAATGCATATTTTGCTCCGAGTAAAACCCCATTTTTTTCTTTGCCAAAATCAAATGCAATTGATATATTTGCTGCTGTTCCGCCTTCACTATCATTCATTTCCATTGGTAAATCTGTTTGATTAGAAACAAACGAATAACCTATAGATGTCCCTAATTGAATAAATGGCACAGGATAAATTATTAATCCAGGACCAATTAAGTATGAATTAAACTGTATATAATTATAATCATCTTCAAATCTATGACCAATTCCACTTATCTCACCAACAATATAAAGAGGTGTTCCTGAAATCGGACCATAACCTAATTTAAGTCCTAAATCAACACCAACTTCTTTAACTGATGAACCAAATAAATCAGACATATCTTGACCATTGATTTTTGTTTTTGCATTACCAACCCCTAAACCAATATCAAAGTAAAAACCTTGTGCAAAACCTATCATTGCACTCATAATTAGGAAACTCGTTAAAAACAGCTTTTTCATTTCAAATCCTCCTACAAATCTTTTTATTTATACCTGAAATAACAGGTTAATAAACACTATTAAAGTATTTATTATCATATTTTTTCTAAACTTTTTTATCTTTTTTATATCTTTAATAAACCTAACATCCCCCATATTATACCCCTGCATAAGAGGCCTTGCAACTTGTTTTAAAAAACTGGTATGTAAACCGACAAGGCACCCCAGGCCTAGGCAAACAAACACTTTTGATCAAACACTGGCACTAGGCCTTAACAAGTATTTTTATTTGCAACTCTTGTGCAGTCCTATTCATTTTTTTAACCCGATTTAGAAGCGCCGCATTATGCCTTTTTCACGCTTCTCGATTGGTATGTGAGAAAAAAATGTATATTTCCAAAAAACATTGGTAATCTCAGAGGGAAATATATCCGGAGCAATGACTAAATCAGATTCTTTTAGTAAATTTCTATAGGCTTTACTTTTTTCATTGTTAAGAACTATTTACATAGCTCCACTTGCGTCTAATAACTATGATCATCTTTCACGCTCCTCTCGTATTAGGTCTACAGGATCTGGTAATACCTTCTTTTAAAAGGACAATAGCTTCCTGTGTGAGGCTCCTGTGTTCTTTTTTGGCGAGATAGTTTATTTGATTGTATATGTCATCAGGTAAATCCATTACTTGAAGTGTCGGCATGGGTACCTCTTAGATGCAACATACATTTATCTTGCATGCATATCAATTTTGATGTGCAAAAAATCAATGTACAGCCTGCGGGGTTAGGTTTAGATTTCCCTAAGCGCCTGTAGGACAAGTCCGACAAACTAGTAGCGGTACAGCTTGGGAGAAGTAAAACTCGGGGGCGGCGGAACCGAAAACTCCAGGGGGGCTCCGGTCCGGGGGTGATGAAAGGCCAGGGTTTCCGCATGGAGACCGAGTCTGCCCAGGGGATCACTGCGACTGCCGTACTTGGAGTCCCCCACCACGGGGTGGCCGATAGCGGCACAGTGGACCCGAATTTGGTTCCGCCGCCCGGTTTCAAGCTCGAGGGCAAGCATACTGTAGCGGGACCCTGAACGCAGGAGCTTCCAGCGGGTCACAGCCCGCAGGCCCTTCCCAGGAGGCGCAATGACCACCCTGGCCCGGGAATCTTCTGTCAGGGGCAGATCAATCGTACCCTCCGCTTCGGTAACGGAGCCTTCCACCACCGCCACATAACGGCGTGCAGCCACCAGGTCATCCCACCGATCCATAAGGACCTTTTTCATCACCGCCGACTTGGCAAAGACCATCACCCCTGAGGTATCCCGGTCCAGCCGGTGCACCACCGCAATCTGCCGTTTCTGACCCCGGCGACGGAGGTACTCATTCAAAATCCAATAGGCAGTCCGGTTCTTTTCTCCTCCGGCAGCAACAGAAAGAAGCCCCTCAGGCTTAAACACCACCATAATATCATCATCCTCATAGAGGATTTCGAGCCCGAAGGGCAGACGCCAGGGCCGCTGTTGTTCCTTTCCTGTGGTTCTTTTCATCCTACAGGTCCTGATTGTGCTGTACCTTTATGGGCTGTTCCATTCTGGGCTTGAGGCTGAGCGGATGCCACCGGGGAACCGGGGGAGCCAACGGCTGTCAGCAGGGCTTCGGCAATTTCAGCAAAGCCGTCACCACAGTCCCTGCTCGACACATAGGCGGGCAAATGCTTGATAAGGTGCATATACTTGTGGATATTTGCCACTCCGCAGGTCACGGGAAAGGCTGCAAACATGGGTTCATCGTTGGGGGAGTCCCCTGCAAACAGCACCTGGTGCCGGTCACGAACCGGGTCCCAGCCATATCGCTCCTGCAAAAACAGCTCCGCCATGGTAAGCTTGTCGTAGGTACCCATCCATATATTGACATGGATTGATGAAACCTTCGCCCGGGCTCCCATGGTTTTTGCAAGTTCCGCTACCTGGACGGCTTTTTCAAGGGGGAGCACCGGCTCTTCTTCGGCAAAATCGATGGCAATATCAAAAAGCCGGGAAAACTGATCCTTGGCCAGCCTGAGCCGTTCATCAATATGAAGAACCGCTTTCTGTATCACCTGGAGCCGGCTGTCACTGTTTCGGACCGCCTGCGGATGGAAGCGCTGTTTCAGTACCGGCAATCGTTCCGATCGGCCAGCATCTCTAGGGGATATTTCGGCCGATCGGCCAGCGTCTGCAGAGAATATCTTTGCTTCTTCCCAGAACACGAGGGCGCCGTTTTCGCCGATAACCCCATTCACGGGCCACTGACGGGCAATGAGGTCGCACCAGCCTGCGGAGCGGCCCGTAACGGGGATAACGATAAAGCCCGCCGATTGGAGCTTCCACAGGGCGGTATATGAGGAGGCGAGCAATTTTCCCTGCCGGGTAAGGGTGTCATCAATATCCATAAGAATATATCTGACCTGGCGGGCTTCCGTTGAATTCAGTTCTGAGAGGCGACGCATGGGGCCATCATGCCACAGTCATCCCGCTCATGCAACTATACCCCACCCTCTTTTTTCACTGCCTCGAGGGTCTGTGTGTCGAGGGTCTTAAGCGCCTCGATAGCCTTTAGCCGGGCCAGGAGAGGCGGGTGGGAATAATTCACAAATACATACAGCGGATGGGGATAGAGGTCCGAAAGATTGTCCGCAAAGAGTCGTTTAAGGGCCCTCCCCATGCTTTCTACCGACACAGCCCTGACTGCATAGGCATCGGCCTGGTATTCAAAACGGCGGCTGATGATGTTGGTGCCTATATTCATGAGGAGCGAAAGGGGTTCATAGAGGAGGAAAAAGGCAAGCAGATTGATGTGCACCTGGAGGTCCGCCGCCCCGAGGGCCAGGGACAGGGACCGGGAACCCACGAGGAGTGAAAAGAGGGCCATGGTAATAAAAATGGACAAGGCCGACAGCACATTACCATAGGGAATATGATGCCGTTTATAATGGCCGATTTCATGGGCCAGAATCGCGGTAATTTCATCCACAGGATGATTTGCTATGAGGGTATCGAAGAGCACAATTTTCTTAAACCGCCCTAAGCCAGAGAAGAAGGCGTTGCTCTTTTTACTCCGTTTGCTGGCGTTCATCACATAGACCCCCGAGAGGGGGAATCTGGTCTGGCTCGCCAGTTTTTCGATAGCTGTTTTCAAGTCCCCCGCTTCCAGGGGACTAAGCTTGTTAAAGAGGGGCAAAATAAGGGTCGTATAGAGAGAAGAAATAATGAATGTTACGGCAAAGAGGATCAGACCAAAGATAAGCCAGAAGAGGGATCCAAAGGTGTCGATACAGATGAGGAGGAGATAGAGGAGCCCGCCCCCAAAGACTGCCCCCAGGATAAGCCCCTTGATGGTGTCACTGATATAGATGCCGATGGTTTTTGTGTTAAAGCCATAGCGGGCTTCCAGGGAAAAATCGTGGTACAGTGAAAAGGGCAGACTGAGCAGGCCCGAAGCGAGGCTCAGTATACCGAAAAACACCAGGGCCCGCAGACGGGCATGGGCGATTACCGATGCCAGCATCCGGTCGAGCTGACCTGGGCCGTCAAACAGGAGGAAGAGTAGGAGCGCCGCAAAAGAAAGGAGCCCTTCCCACAGGGCAAGCCGGCTTTTTTCCTTATTATAAGCAAGCAGCTGGGCATACTTATTTTCATCAATAAACTCCGCCAGGGAACTTTCGATCCTCGGACGGCGATGCTTGAGGTTCAGGATGCTGACGATGAGCGAAAAACCGTAGGAAAGGCTCAGGGTTGCTATCACTACAAGCTTCAGGGTCAGTGGGTTTGATATGAGGTTTGCAATCAGGTCCATGGACCTGTCATAGCATACCCGGTGCCCTTAGGCAAGATGCTCACTTAGGCAAGATGTTCTAGAGGCGGCAAGTTGAAACCTTACAGAACTTTCCCGGACTGCTCTCTGCAGGGAGCAGTCCCTGCAGAGAGCCGCCCGGGGGATTCCCCTTTACTATAAAATCATGTCGTCGATAGCCTTCCCGCCAGGCACCATGGGGAGCACCTGTTCATCCATATCGATGACCGCCTCGACGACCGCTGCTTTTCCGCTTGCGATGTCAGCCAGGGCTTTTTCCAGGGCATCCATGAATTGGCTCTCCCCTTCTGCCCGGTAGCCGTTAAGACCATAGGCTCCTGCTAGTTTGATGAAATCCGGTGGTCTCAGTAAGGTTGTTTCAGCATACCGTTCGTCATAAAAGAGGGTCTGCCACTGGCGCACCATGCCTAAAACACGGTTATTCATGATAACCACAAGGATCGGCAGGTGATACATAAAGGCGGTAGCCATCTCACCAGCGTTCATTCTGAATGAGCCATCGCCGGTAAAGAGGACCACCGGCCGCTCAGGATTCGCCATTTTAGCGCCGAGGGCAAGCCCCATACCACTTCCCATGGTTCCCAGCCCTCCAGAAGTAAGGAATGAACGGGGCCGGTTCAGGGGATAGAACTGGGCAGCCCACATCTGGTGCTGGCCCACATCGGTTGCAACAATGACCTCTGGCCCGAGGCGCTGTGCTACCGCTTCTATGACAAATTTGGGATGAAGCGGAACCGGGCGGCTGTGGGCTTCGGGGACAATCTTTTTCAGCTCCGCCACATCGCCATTCCATTCGTTTTCTGTCCGTTCAGGAATTTTTTGCAGGAGTTCACCAAGAACTTTTTTGAGATCCCCGATGATCCAGTGTTCTGACTTTACATTCTTGTTGATTTCTGCGGGGTCAATGTCCAAATGCAGGATTTTCGCATCCACGGCGAATTTGTCTGCCTTGCTCACGACCCGGTCGGAGAAGCGGGCGCCGATGGCAATCACAAGGTCCGCTTTCTGGATGGCCTTATTGCTGGCCACCGAACCGTGCATACCGATCATCCCCGTATTCAGGGGATGGTCGAAGGGGAGCGCACCCTTACCCATGAGGCTTAAAGCTGCTGGAGCTTTAAGCTTTTCTACCAGGGCTTTCAGTTCCGCCGCAGCATCGGCAATAATAACCCCGCCGCCGGCGTAAATAAAGGGCCGTTTCGCCTTGCTGATGAGCTCCGCCGCGGCGAGTACATCTGCTTCAGTATAGGTCTTCCGGTTTCCCCGGGCGGAGAGCCGGGCGGCCCGGGCCAACGCGACCGGGCTCTGGGCCACCGGGTTTTGGTTGTTCAGACTTGCGGCCGCAGCGGGATCATGCTGGGAACGGGGGGTCCATTCGCAGAGGGCCGCCGTCACGTCCTTGGGAATATCGATGAGGACCGGCCCGGGCCGCCCAGAGGCTGCCACAAGGAAGGCTTCCCGCACCACCTCAGCCAAATCCTTCACGTCCTTGACAATCCAGTTATGCTTGGTAATCGGCATCGTAACGCCGGCGATATCCACTTCCTGAAAGCTGTCTTTTCCCAAGAGGCTGGTGGGCACGTTGCCGGTAATGGCCACCAGGGGAACCGAGTCCATATAGGCTGTCGCAATACCGGTTACGAGGTTCGTAGCCCCGGGGCCTGAAGTGGCAATGCAGACTCCCACTCTGCCGGTTGATCGGGCATAACCATCCGCCGCATGGGCCGCATGCTGTTCATGACTTGTGAGGACATGCCGGATCCGGTCCTTGTGTTTATAAAGCTCATCATAAATAAAGAGCACTGAACCGCCGGGATACCCGAAAACCGTATCCACCCCCTGTTCAATTAAGGATTCAATGAGAATCCGTGCACCGGTGTACTGCATAAGCTACTCCTTGAAAATAGCACCGGAGGCGGCGGAGCTCACCTGCCGGGCATAACGCGCCAGGTACCCATGGGTAACCTTGGGCGGCAGGGGTTTCCATTGGGCCCGCCGCTGGGCCAGTTCAGCATCGCTGAGCTGGACCGAAAGGGTGCCCCCTTCAATATCAATCTGGATGATGTCCCCTTCCTTAAGGAGCCCGATGGGCCCCCCTTCAGCGGCTTCCGGGGATACATGGCCGATGGCGGCCCCCTTAGTCGCCCCGGAGAAACGGCCGTCGGTGATGAGGGCTACCTTGTCATCGAGACCCCGTCCTGCAAGGGCGGCGGTGGGAGCGAGCATCTCCTTCATACCGGGGCCGCCACGGGGACCCTCATAGCGGATAACCACCACATCCCCTGCTTTAATTCGGCCTTCCATAATGGCAGAGAAGGCGTCTTCTTCCTTGTCAAAAACCCGGGCAGGGCCGGAATGTTTGAGCATATTTGGGGCGACGGCGCTCTTTTTCACGATACAGCCGTCGGGGGCCAGGTTACCCCGGAGTGCCACAAGGCCGCCGGTGGCCGAATAGGGATTATCAGCGGGCCGGATTACCTGGGGATTCCGGTTATAGGCCTTCGCGATTGCATCCTTAAGGGTGCCATACACCGTTCGGGCGTTAATATCAATTAATTTCTTACTGGCCAGTTCCTTAAGCACCGCTTGTACGCCACCGGCGGCATAGAGGTCCTCGATATGGGTGGCGCTGACCGGTGCGAGCCTGCACAGGTTCGGGGTAACTGCGCTGACTTCATTCAGCATATCCAGGGTAAGTTCCACACCCGCTTCATGGGCAATGGCAGGCAAATGCAGAGCCGTATTGGTGGAACAACCCAGGGCCATATCTAACGCGAGGGCATTCCGGAAAGCGGTCTTGGTCATGATGTCCCGGGGCTTCAAATTCTCCTTCAGGACCTTTAGAACCTGCATGCCTGCCTGTTTTGCCAGGCGTATCCGCTCCGCATAGACCGCAGGGATGGTGCCATTGCCGGGAAGCCCCATGCCGAGGGCTTCAGTAACACAGTTCATCGAATTGGCGGTAAACATACCCGAACAGGACCCGCAGCCGGGACAGGCTTCATTTTCAAGCTGATCCAGTTCTTCCTCTGACATTTTGCCGGCCCCAACGGCACCGACCGCTTCAAACATGGTGGTCAGGCTCACCGCCCTTGTTCCCTGGGCATTGGAATGGCGGCCTGCCAGCATGGGTCCCCCTGACACAAAGACCGAAGGTACATTGAGCCGGGCTGCGGCCATGAGCATACCGGGAATAATCTTATCGCAGTTCGGTACATAAACCACCGCATCAAAGGCATGGGCCATGACCATACACTCAATGGAATCAGCGATCAGTTCCCGGGTCACGAGGCTGTAGCGCATTCCCTCATGGCCCATGGCAATCCCGTCGCAGACCCCAATAACGGGGAATTCGATGGGGGTGCCCCCTGCAAGACGAACCCCATCGGCCACAGCCTTGGCAACCTTATCCAGGTGGATGTGACCGGGAACAATTTCGCTCTTTGCCACCACAATACCAATGAGGGGGCGCTCCAGTTCTTCATCAATAAAACCCATGGATTTAAAGAGAGACCGGTGGGGTGCCCGTTCTATTCCTTTTTTAACCGCATCACTTCGCATTGTCTTTGCCCTCCCTTATTTACTCTGGGCTTCCAGAGCGGCCAGCACCGCCTTACCCATCTCGCGGGTACCCACGATTTTTTCCCGGGCAGCGTTGGCAGTGCCGACGGCACCTGTAGAACCGGCAGCAGCGTTTACAGCGCCGGCGCTGCCATTCCGGCTTGCAATATCCCTGGTCCGGTACCCTGCGTCCAGGGTCGCCGTTACGGCCGATTCAATCGCCCGGGCTTCCGTTTCGAGCCCAAAGGAATAACGGAGTAGCATGGCCGCTGAGAGAATCGTGGCCAGCGGGTTGGCTATATCCTGGCCCGCAATATCCGGCGCAGACCCATGTATCGGTTCATAGAGCCCCATGGTTACCCGTTTGCCGCTGGCCTTTGCGCCGCCTGATGAGCCGGCCTTAGGTTCTTCCTCCGGACTGTCACCGAGGCTCGCCGAGGCCAGCATACCGATGGAGCCGGTCAGTACCGAGGCTTCGTCGGAAAGGATGTCCCCAAAGAGGTTCGAGGTAACAATCACATCGAACTGGCCCGGGGCCCGTACGAGTTGCATGGCACAGTTATCCACGTACATATAGGTCGTCTCGATATCCGGATAATCCTTGGCCACCTCGGCGGCCACTTCCCGCCAGAGGCGGCTCGATTCGAGCACATTGGCCTTATCGACCACGCAGAGCTTTTTCCGCCGGACCGCCGCAGACCGGTATCCCACCCGGAGGACCCGTTCAATTTCAGAGCGGGAATAGGTTTCCGTATCAAAGGCCGAACTGCCATCAGGACTCCGGCCCCGCTCGCCAAAATAGAGACCTCCCGTCAGTTCTCGAACAATAAGAAGATCAAAGGAAGCTTCCCCCTTGGGGTTACTCGCCCGGAGAACCTCATCCTTAATGGGACAGGCTTCCCGAAGCTGGGGTAAAAGCGCCGCAGGCCGCAGGTTTGCATAGACCCCAAGCCCCGCCCGTAGGCCTAGAAGGGCCCGTTCGGGCCTGAGGTGGCCCGGCAGGGTTTCCCACTTCGGCCCTCCAACAGCACCCAGAAGCACCGCATCGCATTGTTTTGCTGCTTCCAGGGTTTCCGCAGGGAGGGGTTCCCCGGTAGCATCGATGGCACAGCCGCCGGCTTCCAATTCTACATAGTTAAATACATGGCCATACTTGTCGGCCACCGCATCCAATACATCCACAGCCTGGGCCACCACATCGGGCCCGATACCATCCCCCGGGACAAGGGCGATTGAATAGTTCATGTTTTTCATCTCCTTCTATATATAAGCCTTGAACCGGCGTTCAATATCATGGATCAATTTATATTCGATAGCATCCACCAGGGCCGACCGGCTCGCATCGATGATGTCGGCGGAAACTCCAACCGTAGTCCAGGCCGACTCGCCGTCGGTGGATTCAATAAGTACCCTAACCTTGGCAGCGGTAGCATCATTCCCATTGATGACCCGGACCTTGTAGTCCGAGAGCCGTACCCGGCCCAGTTCGGGGTAAAAGCGCTCCAGGGCCCGGCGCAGGGCTCCGTCCAGGGCATTCACCGGGCCGTCCCCTTCCGCCGCGGCAATTTCGGTTGAACCATCAACCTTTACCTTGACCCAGGCATTGGAACAGGTGGCACCATCGGAAGATGGATGCTCGCTCACTACCCGGTACCGCTCAATACTAAAGAGGGGTTTGTATTTACCCAATTCACGGCGGACCAACAGTTCAAAGCTCGCATCGGCCCCTTCGAATTGCCACCCTTCAGCTTCCAGGGCTTTAAGCCGGGCCGCCACAGCGGCAGTAACCGGGTGGTCCTTGGTAATGGCGGGATCAATTTTCTTTGCCCGTTCGGCAATGGCCGAGCGTCCCCCGACCTCACTCATCAGGAAGCGCCGGTCATTGCCCACCCTGGCGGGGTCCACATGTTCAAAGGATCGTCGAACCTTCAGGATCCCGTCCGCATGCATACCCGCCTTATGGGCAAAGGCATGGCTTCCCACATAGGGCATTCCGTCGGGAACTGCCACATTGGCAATTTCTGCAACCCGGCGGGTCAGCTCCGAAATCCGTTCGAGCCGGCCCTCGGGCAGACAGCGCAGATTCAGTTTCAGTTCAAGGCTCGGCACGATAGCCGCCAGGGCTGCATTCCCGCAGCGTTCGCCAAAGCCTACGAGGGTTCCCTGCACATGCCGGGCACCGGCCTGTACTGCCATGACCGAATTGGCACTGGCCATGCCCGCATCGTCGTGGGCATGGATGCCCACCAGTTTGCCTGCCAGCTCGCGGAGCTCCTCCTCACTTTCTTTTCCCCGGATTAGCCCCCGTAATGCGGAGACTCCGCTGTGGGCAACCAGGTTAATCACCTCTTTCACACAATGCTGAACCACATCGGGGAAAGTACCACCGTTGGTATCGCAAAGGACAATCCGGTCGGCCCCCGCCTCCAGGGCAGTCTGCAGGGTTGTCATGGCATAGTCCGGATTGGCTTTCCAGCCATCAAAAAAATGCTCCGCATCATATATGACAGTTTTTCCCGCATCTTTAAAGAAGGCTATGGTTTCCCGGATCATAGCCAGGTTTTCTTCCAGACTTACCTTGAGCACCTCCGTCGCATGGAGGTCCCAGCTTTTGCCGAAGAGCACCACCGCCTCTGTTTCAGCCTGAAGCAGACTGCGGACATTGGTATCTTCCTGGGGCGTCACGCCCTTCTTCCGGGTAGCCCCGAAGGCGCAGAGCTTTGCCGTCTGGAGACCCAGATCCCGGGCAAGACGGAAGAATTCCATATCCTTGGGATTACTCCCCGGATTTCCCGCTTCGATCCAGGCAACCCCCAGTTCATCCAGGGCTCTGGCTACGGCAATTTTATCCTGTACCGAAAAGGCAATCCCCTCGCCCTGGGCTCCATCCCGCAGGGTGGTATCGAATATTTCAACCTGAGGTTCAAATCGTTCTTCAAATCGAGCTTCAGATTGATGTTTTGCTGTATGTTCAGACACCGATGGGCTCCTCCTGTGCAGGTCCGCGCTGGCCACTTGCCGCAGACAGCTCCCATTCCATGGCATTAATGGCAGCCACATAGGCTTTAATGGCTGCTTCGATGATGTCCGTAGAAAGGCCCCGGCCATTCCAGCGCCGGCCATCCCAGGAAATCTTTACCGTAGCCTCGCCCTGGGCATCCTCACCGCCGGTAACGGCACCCAGTTCGAAGGTTTCCAGGTCCGGCTGTTTCCCGATAATCCGATCAATAGCCTTAAAGGCTGCATCGATGGGACCATCTCCCACGGCCACTTCTTCGCGGTAGGTACCATCCTTATGCAGGAGCCGAATTGTGCTCGTCGCACTGAGACTAGATCCGGAATTGACCACCCAGCGATCCAGCTTATAGGTCTCAGGCACCGCCGCGGCAGACCCAACAATCATGGCTTCGATATCCCGGTCGCTGACGACCTTCTTTTTATCCGCCAGCACCTTGAACTGGGCAAAGAACTCATCCACCGCCTTGCTATCCAATGAAAAACCCAGATCCTTAAGGCGTTCTTCAAAGGCATGCCGCCCCGAATGCTTACCCAGGACCATCCGATTCCGGGGAATACCTATCGATTCGGGGGTCATTATTTCGTAGGTAGAGCGATTGGCAAGAATTCCATGTTGATGAATCCCCGCTTCGTGGGCAAAGGCGTTTTCTCCGACCACCGCCTTGTTGGGCTGTACCCTGACGCCGGTAACCTGGGAAACAAGGCGACTGGTGGCATAAATCTGGGTAGTGTCAATGCGGCTTTCTATGTCAAGGAAATCCTTCCGGGTCCGCATCCCCATGACAATCTCTTCCAGGGCGGCGTTGCCAGCCCGTTCGCCCAGGCCATTTATGGTGCATTCAAGTTGATCAGCCCCCGCCAGTGCCGCTGCCAGGGTATTGGCTACGGCGAGGCCTAAGTCGTTATGGCAGTGCACCGAAATGCGGGCCATATCGATGTTAGGGGTATGGGCCTTAATATAGGCAACCAGGTTTCCAAATTCCGCAGGAATCGCATACCCTACCGTATCGGGGATATTCACCACCGTCGCCCCCGCATCGATAACCGCCGAAAAGACCTTGCAGAGGAAATCGGGATTACTGCGGGATGCATCTTCGGCGGAAAACTCTACATCGGAGCAATACTTTTTTGCGTATTTAACCGCCGCTACAGCCCGTTCCAGTACCTGTTCCGGTGTCATCTTCAGTTTGTATTCCATGTGAATCGGCGAAGTCGCAATGAAGGTATGAATCCGCGGTTGAGCGGCCTTTGATAGGGCTTCCCAGCCCGCATCAATATCCTTTTCCAGAGCCCGGCAAAGACCAGCCACTACGCTGTTCTTTACCACGCCCGCCACCGCCTGGACCGCCGCCAGGTCACCGGGACTCGCCGCGGGGAACCCTGCCTCCATCACATCCACCCCCAGCTTTTCCAGCTGGCGGGCTACCTCTACCTTTTCCTGCAAATTCATACTGCATCCGGGAGCCTGTTCGCCATCCCGGAGGGTTGTATCAAAAATCTGTACTGTACGGGCCATAGGGGCCTCCTTTTCTACTTCAGTGTTAGACTTCGGATTTCGGGAGCCAGCTCATCATAGCGCGGAGCTCCTTACCCACCTTTTCAATGGGATGCTGGGCCTCGATGACCCGCATTTTGTTAAAGAAGGGCCGGTTCACCTGGTTTTCCAGAATCCAGTTTTTCGCAAAGGTACCGTTCTGGATATCCGTGAGGACCTGCTTCATAGCCTTTTTGGTTTCTTCGGTGATGATCTTAGGACCGGTCACATAGTCACCGTATTCGGCTGTATCGGAAATGGAATAGCGCATATAGGAAAGGCCGCCCCGGTTAACCAGGTCTACAATGAGCTTCATTTCGTGCATACACTCAAAGTAGGCACTCTCAGGCTGATAGCCCGCTTCTACGAGGGTTTCAAAGCCCGCCTTCATCAGGGCAGAAACACCGCCACACAGGACCGCCTGTTCGCCGAAAAGGTCCGTCTCGGTCTCTTCTTTAAATGTGGTTTCCAGCACCCCTGCCCGAGCGCCGCCGATTGCCATGGCATAGGCCAGGGCGAGCCGTTTGGCATCTCCAGTGGCATCCTGATGCACCGCTACGAGGCAGGGGACCCCGGCGCCAGCCTGGTACTGTTCCCGCACCGTGTGGCCCGGACCTTTAGGGGCAATCATCACCACATTGATGTCTGAGGGCGGGACTATCTGCCCGAAATGGATATTAAACCCATGGGCAAAAGCGAGGGTTTTCCCCGGTTTAAGGGCCGGCTTTATAGACTCATTGTAGAGCTTTGCCTGCTTTTCATCATTGATGAGAATCATAATGAAATCCGCTGCCTGGGCGGCCTTGTCGGCGGTCATTACCTGAAAACCCGCCTTTTCTGCCCGTTCCCAGGATTTGGAGCCTTCATAGAGACCCACAATCACCTTGAGACCCGACTCTTTTGCGTTCAGAGCATGGGCATGCCCCTGTGAACCGTACCCAATTACCGCAATGGTTTTGCCCTTGAGGGCACCGAGGTCACAGTCCTTTTCATAATACAATACTGCCATACAACACTCCTTAGTGTGTGATTTATGAGAATGGCGCAATCAATAGGGTATACGACCGGTCAAGCCCGCTTCATGATCAGCGTGCATATTCTCCGTCGCAGTCCTTTGATTGCGCCGGTTAAATGCTAATGCTTAGTACGAGGGAACCGCGCTCCAGGGCTACTAGACCCGTGCGGGCTAGTTCGAGAATGCCATAGGGGCGCAAAAGGAGGAGGAGGCCTTCCAGCTTGTCAGAATCGCCGGTAGCCTCAATGGTAATGGTGGAGGGAGATACATCAATAATTCTAGATCGGAAAATCGTGGCAATTTCAATCACCGCAGGCCGGGTAACTTCGTCAGCCTTTACTTTGACCAGCATCAGTTCCCGGCGGATACAGGAATCGGGATCCAGCTCTCGGACCTGGATAACATCTACCAATTTCCCGAGCTGCTTTACAATTTGGTCCAGGACCTGTTCGTCCCCGCTCACTGCAATGGTCATACGAGACACGGAGGGGTCCTCCGTCTCGCCCACGGTCAAACCGTCGATATTAAATCCACGACGGCTAAAAAGGCCAGAAACCCGACTGAGTGTACCCGATCGGTTTTCCACCAAGGCCGACACCACGTGCCGTTTCATGCCTACCCCCGTTTCAGGCTCCTTACAAGGAAGCCCGATATGCTCCGAGGAATCGGAAGTCCTCGGTCTTCGTTTTCAATTCATCCATAGCCAGATCAAAGATTTTTTCTTCCTCCGGTATGGTAATATCCACATAAAACATATAGCGCCAGGGTTTTCCCGGAATAGGCCGGGATTCGAGTTTGGACATATTGATGCCCCGTTCGCTCAAGATTTTAAGGCACGCAAAAAGAGCACCGGGCTCATTGGGTGTGCTGAAGACCACCGAAGCCTTATTGGGCACCTGAGTCTCAAAACCCGGAGGCAATTCTGCTCCCGTATTGAGCAGGGAGGGAACCTCTGTCTCGCTGCCCTTATTCCTCCGGCTTAAAATAAAGAAGCGGGTATAATTTAAAGGATTGGTTTCAATGCCCTCTTTCAACACCTTTAACCCATACAGTTGGGCGGCCACTTCACCGGCGATGGCAGCCACATGGGTCAGATGTTCCCGCGCAATAGAGGCAACCGCACCGCCCGTATCGGTGCTGGGTTCCAACTTCCATTGGGGGTGCTGATCCAGGAATTCCCTGCACTGGGCAAAACCCTGGGGATGGCTCCGGACGGTCGTAATGGTATCGAGGGTCGCATCCTGGGTACCGATGAGGCAATGCACAATACGGAGTTTTATTTCACCTACTATTGCAATATCCGGATACCGGATTAAAAGGTCATAGTTTTCGTGAACCGAGCCAGCAAGGCTGTTCTCTATGGGCACCATACCAAAGCGGGCCTTCCCTTCCAGGACCGCATCAAAGACTGCTTTAAACGAAGGAACCGACATTCGTTTGGAATCTTCCCCAAAGGCGCGGATAATAGCCTGATCCGCATAGGCCCCGCTTTCTCCGGAAAAGGCAATACTGTCCTGAGTATCGGTTTCGGTGGATGAACGGCTCTGGGGCTTTTCAGCTTTCACTTCAGTAGTTGTAAAACCAGCTACAACCAGCTTACTCTGGCTTGCTGGCATGGGGGTCCTCAAGAGTTCCTTGCCAACCACCGGCGCCAGGGCTTCGATATCCCGCATGAGTTTTTCAAACTGCTCTGGATACAGGGACTGGGGACCGTCAGAGAGGGCTTCTTCCGGCCGGGGGTGGACCTCTACGGTAAGACCATTGGCTCCGGCGGCAATGGCAGCCAGTGCAACGGGGCTTACCTTGGCCCGAATACCCACCGCATGGCTCGGGTCAACAATAACTGGCAAATGGGAAAGTTTGCGAACCACCGGGATTGCCGAAATATCCAGGGTGTTCCGTGTATAGGTTTCGAAGGTTCGGATACCCCGCTCACAGAGGATCACATCCTTGGTGCCTGAAGATAAGAGATATTCCGCAGAGAGGAGCCATTCTTCTATGGTAGCCGCTGGGCCCCGTTTGAGCAGTACCGGTTTTCCCAGGGCACCAACTTTTTTTAAGAGTTCATAATTCTGCATATTCCGGGCGCCGATCTGGAACATATCGGTAAGGTCATTCATCTGCTGGGCCAGCTCAGGGGAAACGACCTCGGTTACAATGGGCATACCGTAGGCTTCGCCGGCCTCTTTCATATATTCCAGGCCCTTCATCCCCAGACCTTGGAACGCATAGGGACTGGTCCGGGGTTTATAAGCCCCACCCCGGAGCATCACCGCCCCCGATTCCCGAACCAGCGCGGCGGTTTCCAGTATCTGTTCCCGGCTTTCGATAGCACAGGGTCCGGCAATCACCGAAATACGACTGCCGCCAATTTTTACTGGGCCGATCGTCACGATGGTATCTTCGCTCTTCGTTTCCCGGGAGGCTAACTCATAGGGTTTAGAGGTTTGGGCCACCCGTTCAACCCCGGGCAGGAGGGACAATTCGCGGATATCAACGGACCCCTTACCCGTCGCACCAAGGATATCATCATCCCCAAACACCTGTTCCCGGACCTTAAAGCCCCGTTCGCTTAAAAACACGCGAAGCCGGTCCTTATCATGGGAAGAAATGTTTTTTGAAAGTACGACGATCATTGGCTATCCGCCTCCATGTTATGGATAGTAACGACTTGCAGTTACTTTGACAAGAGGATTTCTGTATGGTTATGCAATATTCTTAAGTATTTTTGCATATTTTTCTAATAATAAAGAGGCTTTAATAATAATAAAGTCTAAACAGAGGTATCATTTCAGATTGATGAATATCATTGACGGAAGTTAATTCGGCCGTCATACTGAGCATATGACTAAGAATCTTGATATTATCCGCTCCAAACGAGCCTTTATTATTGATATGGATGGGGTCATCTACCATGGGAACCGGCTACTTAAGGGAGCCGCCGAGTTGGTGGATTGGCTCAATGCAAACAATAAGTCCTACCTGTTTCTAACTAATTCCAGTGAACGGTCACCCATCGAACTGTCCCAAAAGCTTGCACGGCTCGGTATATCGGTAGAACCGGAGCATTTTTATACCAGTGCCCTGGCGACGGCCAGTTTCCTTGCCGCCCAAAAACCAGGCGGCTCGGTCTATGTGATCGGCGAACCGGGCCTCATTGCAGCCCTCTATGATGCGGGCTTTACCATGAATAACATCAATCCCGATTACGTGGTGGTTGGGGAAGGCCGGGGATACAGCCTCGAAGCCCTGGAACGGGCGGTAAAGTTGGTACTTCAGGGAGCCCGGCTCATCGGCACCAATCCTGACCTGAGCGGGCCCACCGAGGATGGCATTGTCCCTGCCTGCGGGGCCCTCGTCGCTCCCATAGAGCTAGCTACGGGCAAGAAAGCCTACTTTGTCGGAAAACCGAACCCCCTCATGATGCGCCACGCCCTGCGCCGGCTCAACGCCCGGCGGGAAGAAACGGTCATCATCGGCGACCGGATGGACACGGACATCGTCGCCGGAATTGAATCGGAAATAGAAACGGTCCTCGTCCTCTCCGGCGTCACAGGCCCCCTGGATATCGCCACCTATGCCTACCAGCCCCGGCACATCCTGGACGGGGTATTCGAGATTGTGGGGTAGTACTTGTTTTTCTCCAGAAAGTATACTATTGTTATACTTACTGGAGAAAAACTATGATTTTAAACAGTCTTTCAGTGATGGACTCTCTAAAAAAGTATGCATCTCCAAAAGCCCGCCTCACCAGATTATTAAAAACCGGTAAGCTTATCCAGATACGCCGGGGACTCTATGTTGATGAAAGAACTATTTCACCCCGAGTTCTTGCCCCGCTGATCTACGGACCATCCTATATATCTTTTCAATATGCCCTGGCCTTTCATGGGCTAATTCCAGAAAAGGTCGAAATCGTTACTTCTGCAAGTTTTAATAAAAATAAGAATAAGATCTACCGTACCCCCCTGGGGGAATACAGATATTATTATGTACCAACGACTGTATATTCTTATGGCATTTCGCTCATTGACGAAAATGGATATACATTCTTGCTCGCATCGGCAGAAAAAGCACTGTGTGATGCCCTCTATAGGATTACAAGTATTACTAAGGTTTCTGATCTGGAAACAGTATTATTTGAAGACTGGCGAATGGAACCTGAAGACATAGAATCCCTGGATACGGACTTTATAATGATGATTACACCGAGATATGGCAGAAGATCACTGTTATTCTTTCGTGAATGGTTTCAAAAAAGGGGAACGCAATGAAGGATAGGTCAGCGATACAAACTTTGATGGAACGCTATAACTGTCAAAATAACGATGATCGACGAATTGCTCTACGAGAAATTGTTCAAGAGATAAGCCTGCTAGGACTGTCACGAACAAGTTTTTTTAATCATGCAGCATTTTATGGTGGTACAGCTCTTCGAATATTTTATGACCTCGATCGCTTTTCTGAAGATATGGGTTTCAGCCTAATCGAGCCTGATGAAAACTTTAAACTTGAATCATACTTGGGAGCCGTTAGAGATGAACTGGGGGCATGGGGCTTTGACATGCAGGTTGAACAGAAAGTACAAAGTACTGATAAAACTATTCAGTCCGCTTTTATTAAAGGGGGTACGCTCATTCATCTTATAAAGATTGCCTCGATTACCCTACCCGTTTCAGGGGTCCCGGAAAATGAGTTGATTAAAATAAAAATCGAAATCGACACCAATCCTCCTGCAGATGCGGGCTTTGAAGTTAAATATCGATTACAACCGCTTCCATTTTCTGTACGGTTGTATGATAAGGCCTCATTGTTTGCAGGGAAATTACATGCACTACTCTGTCGTGGGTGGAAAAACCGAGTAAAGGGAAGAGATTTTTATGATTACCTATGGTACCTTTCCAGAAATATTCCGGTAAACATCAGACATCTCCAGCGGCGAATGGAACAAACTGGTCATTGGAAATCAGATGATATTCTTACCCTGGAAAAACTTAAACAATTACTATCTGAGCGTTTTACTACAATAGATTTTAAACAAGCCAGGGAAGACGTGCTTCCCTTTGTCAAGGACAGCCGCACCCTGGATCTTTGGAGTTATGAGTTTTTTAACACGGTAACCCAGGACCATTTGCACGTTATGTGAGTGCCCCGGCACATCCTGGACGGGGTATTCTAAATTACAGGAGCAGCTATGCAGCGCCATACATATTCATTGCCACGGGGCCTCACCCTTCTGTTCATCAACCTGTTTATCCTTCTTCCCGGATCCTTAATAGCCCATCCTCACATGTCCCTGGAAGCCAAAGTAGATTTTGTTCTGGAGGGCAAAACCTGTACCGGTGCCTGGATGGAGTGGACCTTTGACCCCCTCTTTAGTGCGGCCATCATTGGTGAACATGACACTAATCGGGATGGCCGCTTTGATACAAAAGAAAACACCCAGGTCTACCAGAGGGCATTCATCAACTTAAAAAACTATGGGTACTTTATCTATATTCGGAAAGGAGACACACGATCAAATCCGGCGGGGGTGGAACAATTTCAGGCTTTTCAGAAACAGGGACGGCTGGTCTATCGTTTTTTTGTCCCCCTCAAACAGGATCTTGCCGCTAGCCCTCTGCATCTTGCGGTGTTCGATACCACCTTTTACTGCGCTGTGCGGTATGCTACGAATGGAATCGGCTGTATCGATGCAACAGGGAAACGGCTTCCTGAGCCGCCGGAGGAGCCTTCTATTACGGTTGCGATTAATAAAAAATATCCTATATATTATAATCCGCAAGGGGCATCGAATGATTTTCGGGTCTACAATACCTGGGAAAAGGGTTTAGAGATTGCCTATCCGGAGGAGATTACCATTCAATGAAGTCCTTCATAAATCTAATCATTACTATATTGATGAAGGGTCTGCACAGCTTGCACAGCCCCTTTTTACGAATTCATAGAACGACTTCTTTTTGGCGGCGACTTGTATTAGCGGTATTTCTCCTATGCTGTGGTTTTACGCCCATGGTGCAGGCAAATCCCTTTCTCTCCTCAGGTTCTTCAGAAACCAACGAAGGCCCCCTGGTGCGCCCCCCTGCCAGTACGGGGCCTTTTACCGCCACTCAGCTGGACCTGCGGGAACAGCTGGTCCAATATCTGGAATCCTTTCGAGAACATCCGCAATTGTCAGCGGTTTTTGCTGTTCTGGCGGCGGCTTTTGCCTATGGGGTACTACATGCGGCAGGGCCTGGGCATCGAAAGACCATTGTGTTTTCACTCTTTCTGGGAAAAACCTGCAGAATATGGGATCCTTTGGTGGCAGGTTTTTTCTCAGCCTTTGTTCATGCAGGTTCTGGCATTATCCTGATCCTTGGACTTTCTCTGATTCGAGGCACAATCATAGGCCTGGGGACTTCAGAGCGTATCCGGGAATACCTTGATGCGGGGACCTTTGTAGTACTGGCTGGTTTTGCAGTCCTGCTGCTCTTATACCGTGGCTGGAGCTTTTTCAGAACACAACCAAAAGGATTAAACCAAAAAACGCCAACAACCCAGAAGACACCAACCGCTTTGAACACCGGTGTCTACACCCTTCTTTTTACGACAAGCCTCGTCCCCTGTCCGGGAGCCATGATGGTCCTGCTCTTTGCGTTATACGGAGAAGTCCTCTGGCTCGGTGTTGTAAGTGTTCTATCCATGTCTATCGGAATGGGTCTTATTATTTCTCTCGTGGGTTATCTGGCCTATGCAGGAAATCAAGGCCTTTTTTGGAAACTGCGTACAAAGGGCCCAGTCCTTGAGCAGATTTCCCATGGCATGGAACTTTTTTCTTATATCTTGCTTATTGGTTTTAGTTTGTACAATCTTGAGCCACTTATTAGGAACCTTAGTCGCTAAGGGGTACAGCACACATTTTGTATTTATTTACTTAACATTTTTACATCTTTACTGTATAATGTTAAATGGATAGATACAAACATGATAGATGTCTATGTGAACCAACAAAAAGTGGGGACTCTAAGCAAGGAAGGTCGGGAGTATGTTTTTACCTATCACACTACCGCCCCTGCCCTGTTCGTATCCCTGACTATGCCTGTTCGGGAACGCAGTTATGTTTTTTCCCATGACCAACTGCACCCAATATTTAATCAATATATACCGGAAGGATACCTCCTGGAACTGTTCAGGAACCTTCTCTCAAAGCAACTCGGCGAAATTGATGAGTTAAAATTACTTGCAGTACTGGCACCAGGTATTACAGGACGCTTAACCTTTGTGCCCCATGACTCGGCAATACAACAACTTGTAACTACATCATCAAAATATCCGAAGACATCTATATCAGTAGATACAATTCTTCATAGTCCGGAAGACGTCTTTGAAGAACTCATCCAGCACTTTCTCTTTCGTTCTGCCATTGGAGGAGTACAACCAAAGGTGCTTGCCACCTTGCAAGAAAGGGTAAGTCTTCCCTATCAGGATTACATCATAAAAACCAGCGGGGACCACTATCCTTTCCTAACGGTTAATGAATACTTCTGTTTACGAGCGGCCCAGAGCGCCGGATGTCAGGTGCCGGAAGTATACCTGAGTGACAACCAAAAACTCCTTGTAATTAAGCGGTTTACGGCTAACCACAATCCAGCCCCAGGATTTGAAGAAGTGGCAGTCCTTCTTGGAAAAACAAACCGGCAGAAATACGAAGGAAGCTATGAACAGGTAGCCCGGGCTTTTCAAGTTTTTACTGCACCTCAACATCGCATCGAATCCCTTGAACAGCTGTTTCGGATGATGGTCCTTATGGTACTGCTTCGAAATGGTGATGCACACCTGAAAAACTTTGGTCTCCTGTATACCACAGGAATAGATGATGCCCACATCTCGCCGGTCTACGACCTGGTCACCACTACCTGTTATCTCCCTCGCGATATCCCGGCCCTCACCTTGAATGGTAATAAACGATGGTGGACTAAAAAACAGCTCTGCGCCTTTGGAGAACGGTTCTGCCTGCTTCCTCCCTATCGAACAAACGAAATCTGGGAGCAATGTATATATGCCATTGAGCACACAAAAAAGGAACTTCAGGAGTATACGCGGGAGCACCCTATCTTTCGGGATATGGGCGAGCGGATACTTCATCAATGGCAGTCTGCAGTTTCCTGATTCTTAACCGATTCCAAGGAGTTTCGTATGAAGATTGATGAACTGGGACCAGCCCTGGCACAGCGCCGTAAAGCCTTGGGACTTACCCAGGAAGCCCTCTGCAGGGAACTAGCCATAAGCCGGGTTACCCTTTCGGCCTTTGAAAACGGCAGAAACCTTTCCCTGAGCCTTCGCCAGTTAGGCCGTATTCTGCAACGGCTCGATTTGGAACTGGACCTGCAACCTCGGCAGAGTCTTCCCACCCTGGACGAAATCCTTGCGGGGAAGCTGTCATAAATCTACAATTAATAGCATCATAAGGAGTCCTGCTGTGTCCCACCAAGACCTTCCACCCCTCATTCCTTCTCCCCTGCCTCGACTAAGTCGGCCCTATGTGGTCCTCAGTTGGGCCCAGAGTGCGGATGGGCAGATTGCCACAAGAACCGGCGACTCCAAGTACCTTTCATCCCCCGAATCCCTGCAGGTTCAGCAAATACTCAGGCGGGACTGCGATGCGGTTCTGGTCGGCATCGGGACGGTCCTGGCCGATGACCCGCGGCTCCTCTGCAGACTATCCCCGGAAGCAAATCCCCGGAACAGACAGCCCCTGCGGGTCATCCTGGATGCCCGCTTTCAGACACCCCCCGAAGCCTCTCTGTGCAAAACAACTCGGGAAGGACCGGTCCTCATTATCGGAGCCGAAACCCAGCCCAGTAACAACGCAGAAAACGAAGCACAACGGAAGGATGAAGAAACGCGGATTCAAAAACTTCTTGCTCTGGGACTGGAAGTCATACGGGTGCCCATTGAAAAGGATTCCGTACCGAGCCGGCTGAAACTGGACCTTAGGACAGTGCTTGATAGACTGTATCAACGGGGCATTCAAAGCCTTTTTGTAGAAGGCGGCTCGGCGGTCCTCACATCCTTTCTCAGGGCAAACCTCGCAGACCGGGTTATCCTGGATATCAGCCCCCGCTTCATCGGCCAGGGCATTCCCGCAGTCCGGGATTTAGGGGTCCTTACCCTTCCTGAAGCGCGGCGATTTAAGACCATATCTGTGGAACATTGGGGCGAAAATGTCGTCTGGGTCATGGATGCCCTTTCATAGCACTACATATATTTAATTTTACTAAAGTTTCTGTAAAATATATTCAAAATATTAAGAATTCCTCTTGTTTTAATGATTATATTTTTAATAATATATAACCAACAGGAGGTCCTATGCCAGCATTACGGTCCCAAACAAGTACCCAGGGCAGAAAGATGGCCGGAGCCCGAGCCCTCTGGCGGGCCAACGGGATGAAGGTTCATCAATTTGGAAAACCCATTATTGCCATAGCCAACAGCTTTACCCAGTTTGTCCCCGGACATGTACATCTGCATCACATCGGACAGGAAATAAAAGCAATCATCGAAAGCCGGGGCTTTTTCGCCGCCGAGTTCAATACCATCGCCATCGACGACGGTATCGCCATGGGCCACGAAGGCATGCTCTACAGCCTGCCATCCCGGGACCTTATTGCGGACAGCGTGGAATACATGGTCAACGCCCAGCGGGCAGACGCCCTCATCTGCATCTCCAACTGCGACAAAATCACCCCCGGCATGTTAATGGCCGCCATGCGCCTGAATATTCCCACCGTCTTTGTTTCCGGAGGGCCCATGGAAGCGGGTAAGGTTGATGAACGGTCCCTGGATTTGGTGGATGCCATGGTTATGGGGGCTGACGATTCAGTTTCCGACGCCCAGCTTGCACGGGTGGAAGAATCGGCCTGCCCCACCTGCGGAAGCTGTTCGGGGATGTTTACCGCCAACTCGATGAACTGTCTGAACGAAGCCCTCGGCCTTGCCCTGGTCGGCAACGGGACCGCCCTGGCGACCCATGCAATTCGGAAAAACCTCTTTACCGCCGCGGCCCACCGAATTTGTGATATAGCCGAAGAATACTATAGCACCGGTAACGAAGGGCTCTTACCCCGGGGCATTGCCACCAGGGCGGCCTTTATGAATGCCATGGCCCTGGATATTGCCATGGGCGGGAGCACCAATACGGTTCTGCACCTGTTAGCCATCGCCCGGGAGGCCCAGGTCGATTTTACCCTTAAGGATATCGATGCCCTTTCCCGC
This sequence comes from Gracilinema caldarium DSM 7334, assembly GCF_000219725.1. Lineage (GTDB taxonomy): Bacteria > Spirochaetota > Spirochaetia > Treponematales > Breznakiellaceae > Gracilinema > Gracilinema caldarium. Next base: position 3,043,134 of record NC_015732.1, read on the forward strand.
CGGGTTCCCTGCATCTGCAAGGTGGCGCCCAGTTCTACCTACCATATCGAAGATGTGCACCGGGCCGGGGGCATCATGGGCATCCTGAACGAATTAGACCAGGCAAACCTGCTTGACACCAGTACCGCCCGGGTCGACTACCCCACCCTGGCCGAAGCCTTGAGTCGCTTCAAACTAAGGCCAAGCCCAGAACCTGGAGTTGCCGGTACCGACGACAGGCCCCGGGGAGACCCCCGGCTGGGCCAGCCAGAGGACTTTTACCGGGCTGCCCCCGGCGGGAAACCGAACCTCATTCTCGGAAGCCAAAACAGCCGTTACAAGGACCTGGACCTGGACCGGAGGAACGGCTGTATCCGTGATATTGCCCACGCCTATTATCCCGATGGAGGCCTCGCAGTCCTGTACGGAAACATCGCCCGGAAGGGAGCCATTGTAAAGACCGCCGGGGTCGATGAAAGTCTCTTCCGTTTCAGCGGTCCTGCTATCGTGTTCGAGAGCCAGGAAGCGGCGGTGGAGGGCATCCTAAGTGGCCAGGTACAACCGGGGATGGTGGTGGTCATCCGCTACGAAGGCCCCAAGGGAGGCCCGGGCATGCAGGAAATGCTGTACCCTACGAGCTACCTAAAAAGCCGGGGCCTCGGCAAGGCCTGTGCCCTCATCACCGACGGCCGTTTTTCCGGCGGCACGAGCGGCCTTTCCATCGGACACATCAGCCCCGAGGCCGCCGCGGGGGGAGAACTGGCCCTGGTGCAAAACGGGGACATCATCGCCATAGATATCCGGGAACGGTCCATCAACCTGATGGTATCCGATACTGAACTGGAACAACGCAGACAAAAGGAACTGGAGCGGGGAAAACAGGCCTGGACACCGGCCAAGCGGAACCGCAGGGTCAGCCAAGCCCTCAGGATCTATGCCCACTTCGTCCAAAGTGCCGATCTGGGAGCCACCCGGCTCTTGCCGGAAGATGTGTAAGAATTTGTAAGGAGTACATTGATGGGAAAAACATTGCTCGACAAGGTCTGGGAAACCCATAAGGTTGCCACCCTGCCTTCGGGAGAAGATCAGCTATTTATAGGACTGCACCTCATTCATGAAGTTACCTCCCCCCAAGCCTTCGCCATGATCCGGGAGCGGGGTTTTAGAGTAAAGCATCCTGAACGAACCGTCGCCACCGTAGACCATATCGTCCCCACGGACGACACGAGCCGCCCCCTGAAGGATGACCTGGCGGAAGAAATGCTCAAAGCCCTGGAAGAAAACACCTCCGCCCAGGGGATCCGTTTCTTTTCCTGGGGGAGCGGTAACCAGGGTATTGTCCATGTGATCGGCCCGGAACTGGGACTCACCCAGCCGGGGATGACCATTGTGTGCGGCGATTCCCATACATCCACCCATGGAGCCTTTGGGGCCGTTGCCTTTGGGATTGGCACGAGTCAGATCCGGGACGTTCTGGCGACCCAGACATTGGCGGTCTCGAAACCGAAGGTCAGGCGCATCAATTTTGTAGGCAAACCGGGGCCGGGGGTCTATGCAAAGGACTATATTCTGGCCCTCATTGCCAGGCTCGGCGTAAAGGGCGGCATCGGCTATGCCTATGAATACGGCGGCCCTGCGGTAGAAGCCCTTTCCATGGAGGGCCGACTCACCCTCTGCAACATGAGCATCGAAGGGGGAGCCCGCTGTGGCTATATCAACCCGGATGCTGTTACCGTGGAGTACCTGCGGGGCCGGCCCTATGCGCCAGAGGGACCAGCCTTTGAAGCGGCCCGGGACTACTGGCTTTCCATGGCTTCGGACCGCGATGCGATCTATGACGACGAAGTCACCATCGATGTCTCGACCCTGGCACCTATGGTAACCTGGGGTATCACACCGGGCCAGGGGATTCCCATTTCTGAAAAGCTTCCGCACCCCGAAGACCTGGGGGAGGATGCGGAACTGGCCCGGAGCGCCTATGCCCACATGGGGCTGGAACCGGGGAAACATGTCCTGGGGACACCGATACAGGTAGCCTTTATCGGAAGCTGTACCAACGGCAGACTGAGCGACCTCCGGGAAGCTGCGGCAATTCTGCGTGGAAGACATGTCGCTCCGGGGGTGCGGGCCCTGGTAGTTCCCGGTTCTGAACAGGTGCGGGCCGCCGCGGAGGCGGAGGGGCTGGACCAGGTTTTTACCGAAGCAGGGTTCGAGTGGCGCCAGGCGGGCTGTTCCATGTGCCTGGCCATGAACCCGGACCGTCTTAAGGGGAATGAGCTTTGTGCCTCATCATCGAACCGGAACTTTATCGGCCGTCAGGGCTCCGCCCGGGGACGGACCATGTTGATGAGCCCCGCCATGGTTGCGGCCGCCGCAATCCGGGGAGCTATTGCGGATGTACGGGAGTTTTTAGCATGATTGATACTCGGATTTTTTTTATAACAAGCCGGGCTGTCCCAGTGCGGGGGGATGACATCGATACGGACCGGATCATTCCGGCCCGGTTCCTTCGCTGTGTTACCTTTGACGGCCTGGGAGAACAGGCCTTTCGGGATGAGCGGTTCGATGAACAGGGCAAGGAAAAGCCCCACCCCTTTAACGATGTACGCTACCGGGGTGCGGAAATTCTCGTGGTGAACCGGAATTTCGGTTGCGGCTCTTCCCGGGAACATGCCCCCCAGGCCTTAGCCCGCTGGGGCATCCGGGCCCTCCTCGGCATTTCCTTTGCGGACATCTTTGCGGGGAACTGCGCCGCCATCGGCCTGCCGGTTGTAACCGCCCCGGATGAACCGGTACGGAAGCTTCAGGGCCTTCTCGAAGCAGACCCCACCCTACAGGTAACCCTGGACCTGGAAGCCCTGCGCTGCCAGGTACAGCAGACACCGGCCAGAATAGGCTCAAACCATCAATCTGAACTGGTATTGGAATTCCCCCTTACCATGAACGAGTCCCATCGGCAGAAATTCCTCGCCGGGACCTGGGACACCATGGCAACCCTGCTCCAGCAGGAAGCAGCCATCGGGGCTGTCGCGGCGCGGCTCCCCTATATGAAAGGATTTTCCTATGAACAGTACCACCACTAAACCAGCCGCCGCTGGTGCCACTATGACCGGAGCTCAGGCTATTATCGCATCCTGCGAACAGCATGGGCTCACCCATATATTCGGCTATCCGGGGGGCGCCAACATCCCCCTCTTCGACGCCCTCCTGGATTCATCTATTAAACTGGTTCTGAGCCGCCACGAACAGGGGGCGGTGCACATGGCCGACGGGTACGCCCGCGCCAGCGGCAAGGTCGGCGTAGCCCTGGTCACGAGCGGCCCCGGGGCAACCAACGCCATCACAGGGCTCCTGACAGCCCACATGGATTCGGTGCCCCTCATTGTCATCTGCGGCCAGACCATTACGGCAAACCTGGGCCGGGATGCCTTTCAGGAAGCGGATGTGTCCGGTATCAGTTACCCCGTGGTTAAACACTCCTACCTCGTAAAGGATCCAGCCCAACTGCCCCGGATTATGAAGGAAGCCTTTTACATTGCCGCTACCGGCCGGCCCGGCCCGGTCCTTATCGATGTGCCCAAGGATGTGTCCTCCGCGGTCTGCCATGCGGATTTTACGGTAGCTATGGACCTGCCGGGCTACCAGGTGGTGCAGGGTTTTGATGAGTCCCAGATTGAGTGCACTGCTGCAGCCCTTTCCAGGGCCCGGCGGCCGGTGCTGCTGTTAGGTCATGGGGCGATCATTTCGGGAGCTCACAACGAAATCCGGCACCTGGCAGAAAAACTTCGTATACCGGTGGTTTCTACCCTGCTTGGGAAGGGTGCGTTTCCCGAAACCCACGAACTATCCCTGGGGATGCTGGGGATGCACGGCACCGCCTATGCCAATTTTGCCGTTAGGGACTGCGACCTCATCCTGTCCGTCGGTTCCCGCTTTGATGACCGCATCACCGGAAACCCCAACAGCTTCTGTAAAAATGCTGTGAAAATCCATATCGATATCGATCCCGCGGAGGCAAACCGGCAAATACCGGTGGACTGTTTTATCAACGCCGATGCGAAGGAAGCGGTGTCGGCCCTCATGGCCCTCGCTGTGCCCGGTGATACGGCAGAATGGGTGGCCCAGGTACAGAAATGGAAAGCCGATTTTCCCCTCACCTATAACAAGGATGAACTTTCTGCCCAATTCGTCATCGACACCCTGTATAAGCTAAGTGGCGGCAGGGCAATCGTCACCACCGATGTGGGTCAACACCAGATGTGGGCTGCCCAGTACTATCTATGCGATGATGGCCGTTCCTGGATTAGTTCTGGCGGCGCAGGAACCATGGGCTTTGGTTTTCCCGCGGCTATCGGCGCCCAGCTTGCCCGGCCGGAAGCAACCGTGCTGGCCATCGTGGGGGATGGGGGCTTTCAGATGACCGAGGCAGAACTTTCTACCGCCATGATTCAGAAAACCCCGGTAAAGGTTATCATTATCGATAACAAATACCTGGGTATGGTCCGGCAATGGCAGGACATCTTTTTTAATAACCGCCTGTCGGGGGTAGCCATGGAATACAACCCGGACTTTGTAAAATTAGCCGAGGCTTACGGAATGAAGGGCTTCAGGATCAGCCAGGTTGATGAAGTGGCGCCGGTCCTGAGGGCCGCCCTGGATTATGATGGCCCCTGTATTGTCCATGCGGAGGTAAGGCGGGAAGACAACGTATTTCCCATGATACCCGCCGGGGCCGATTACAATGCCATGCTTTTGGAACGGCCTAACGGTCCCGTAGAAAAGCCAAAGGGGAGTACCTGAATGAATCAGCACAATGAACAGCACAGCATCAGCCTGCTCGTGTCTAACAAGCCGGGAGTTCTCATCCGCATAGCCCTGGTTTTTTCCCGCCGGGGCTACAACCTGGACAGTGTGGTGGTGTCCCCCACCCACAACAGCGCCTATTCCCGGATGAACCTGGTGGCCCGGGGAAGCAAAGAAAGCCTGAATCAGATCATCAAACAGTTGGCCAAACTGGTGGATGTGATCCATGTGGCGGACCACACCGGGGAAGACATTATCGAAGGGGAGCTATTGTTTATTAAAGTCCGCTGCAGTAAGGAACAGCGGACCGAGCTTTTGCAAATTGCGGACCATTTCCGTGCAAAAAGCGTGGACCTCACCGAAGAATCCATCACCTTTGAAGCCACCGGAAAAACCGCCAAAATGAACGCCTTCCAGGCCATGCTGGAACAATACGGCATTCTGGAAAGCGTTCGGAGTGGCAAATTGATTATGGCCCGGGGAAATCAGGCGACCTAATGGGGGGCCCTTACTCGTCTTCCAGGGCAGAGCCCCAGGTTTCATGGGGCAAGAGGAAGGCCGACAGGGCCCCGAGCCCATAGGCCACACCGAACACCAGGAGAGCCGTGACCAGATTCTGGCCGCTTAAGAGGGCCCCGACAAAGGGGGCAATCACCCCAGCAATGCGGGTCATGCCACTGGCACTGCCGATTCCGGTGGTGCGGATAATAGTGGGATAGGCTTCCGGCGTATAGGCATAGAGGGCGCCCCAGGCTCCCAGGGCAAAGAAAGAAAGAATTATAGCGGCCCCCACAATACCGGCAGGGCTGACAGCCAGGGAAAACGCCAGGGCTCCCAGGCCGCTCCCGGCAAGGTATAAGCCCAGGGGAAGACGGCGGCCAATTTTTTCTACTAAATAAGCCGCTGAAAAGTAACCCGGCAATTGGGCCAGGGCCATAAAAAAGGAATAGGGATACACCGCTGGAAGGGCAAAGCCCTTGGCCCTCAGCCAGGAGGGAATCCAGGTAAATATTCCATAGTACCCTATCGAAATAAAAAACCAGATGGACCAGAGCAAGAGAGTTGTCCGCCGGAGGTCCCGGGAAAACAGGTCCTTAACCGAGGACTTTTGCGGTTCCTGGGCCAGCTGTTCTGCCAGAGCCACCGCAGATTCATCAAGCTCCTTTCCGTTAATTCTTGCCACATTCCGCAAGACCTGAATGGCCTCATCCTGCTGGCCTGAAACCGCCAGATACCGGGGCGATTCGGGAACATAGGAACGGACCGCGAAGAGTAGCACCCCGGGAATGGCGGATACAACAAAGAGGGCCCGCCAGCCTAAACGGGGCACCACAAGCCAGGCGAGGCCCGCCGCTGCCAGGGTTCCAAAGGCCCAGAAGGATTCAAGCAGTACCAGCCGTTTGCCCCGATCTTTGGCGGGGAGGAATTCCGCAAAGACCGCATAGTCTACCGGCAGGGTTCCGCCGACACCAAAGCCGGTAAGCATTCGCAGAACAAGAAATACCGCAAAATTGGGGGAAAAGGCTGAGAGAAGGCCAAACAGGGAATCGATGCCGATGGTGGCCATAAAGCCAAGTTTGCGGCCAATCAGGTCCGAAAGACGTCCCCAAATGAGGGCACCAGCGAGCATGCCGACGAAGAGGGCCGTCGCGAGGAGCCCCTTCTGGGCCGCCGACAAAGACCATTCCGCAGCCATGGCAGGCAGGGCAAAGGAAACAAGCATTACTTCCATGGCGTCGGCGGCCCAGCCAAGGCCGCAGACCCAGAGGAGCCGTCGCTGGAACCGGCCATAACCGACCTGTTCCACCAGGGGATCGAGAGAAAGGTGACGCATATCCTACCTCTGTAAAAGAACATATCGCCCCAGTGCAATCGCATTGAGCATACCAGTGGCCTCGTTGCGGTCGCGCCGGGCAGGGCAGGCACGGCGTCGCAGGGGTTTTATATCAGATTTCTGCGGTTTCTATCAAGAGGAACAAGAAAAAAGTAGTCAGTCCGCTTCGTAAATCACCTGTCCTACCCTATCGATATGGGCTTTTAGGGCTTGGTTTTCAAGGTGGTCGTAGTCTACTACATCGATCATATAGGGCATGGGACCTTCGTCTTCCAGCATGGAATGAAGTTTAGCAATCGTATTAAAGGTAATGGTATCACCGGAAACGGCAATATCGATATCCGAACCGGGCTTATAATTTCCCTTTGCCCGGGATCCAAAAATGCAGGCCCGCTTTATTTCAGGAAATAAGCGCAAGGTTTGCTTTATATAGGAAAGATCCGAATCCCGTAATCCAAAGCTCATGCAAGATTTCCTAATTGCTTTAAGGTACTGTGCAGATCAACAAGCATGTGGTAGTAATAGTTTCGTATTAAATCATTAGCTTCCTGAGCCCGGGCTTCATCGTACGTATGGGCCATAAGGTTCCGCTTTTCTAAAGCATCGATCCAAAGGTGGCCATCAGATATTAAACCTGATTGAAATGCTGTTTGAATAGCTGAACGGGGACTATTAACAATAAAACCTTCCAATTCAAGATAGTCCTTCATGGTTTTCCAGGCAAGTTCAAAGGTGTATTCAAAACATTGAATAAGGCCCTGCTGTTCTAATTTGCTTAAATCCTCTTTTTCAATAAATTCTCTGAGCTGGGATAGAGCCTTTGTGTAATTTGAAAATCGTTGTTTCCATCGAATATCCTGATCCATAGTTCCTCCCAAATTGATGTACCCTACGCGCACAGTTCATCGGCAATGAGTTCCGCCTGCTTGAGGACTGTTTCGGTTGCCAGGGCTTCCATATCGAGCGGATAGCCGTAGCGCTTAAGGGTGCGCTTTACCGCAACCTTGAGTTTTGACCTGACGCTTTCCTTAATTGTCCAATCGATAGATGCATTTTGCCGTACCTGCTCATAGAGTGCGACCGCCAATTCTCTAAGCTTGTCCTTACCCATGAGCTCCCGGGCGCTTTCGTTATTTGCTACCGCGGAATAAAAGGCATATTCAAATTCAGAAAGCCCCATTGCCTCGGGCTCCTCGTCCATCTTCTTAATATCCTTTGCAAGATCGATGAGTTCTTCTATGAGCTGTGCTGCGGTAAGCACCTGGTTCTGATACCGTTTAATGGCATTTTCAAGAAGTTCTAAAAGGCTCTTACTCTGCACCAGGTTTGTTCTCGTTCTGGCCTTAATTTCATCATTCAAGATTTTTTTAAGAACCTCCATGGCGATATTTTTATGTTTCATATTTTTAACTTCTAACAGAAACTCCTCTGAAAGGATGCTGATATCAGGCTTTTTTATACCAGCGGCATCAAAGACATCGATTACTTCACCCGTAACCAGGGCCTTATCAATGACCTGCCGGATAGCGGTTTCGATTTCTTCATTGGTTTTGCCTCCGCTGGTGCCTGCAAATTTTACGAGCCGGGATTTTACCGCCTGGAAAAAGGCAACTTCATCTTTTATCGCCAGGGCCTGTTCGTCTGGAATAGCTATGGCAAAGGCCTTAGAGAGGGCTGTCACTTCATCAATATAACGCTTTCTTCCGTTTTCAAGGCCTAATATAAACTCTTCGGCTTCCAGAATTATCGAAAGTTTTGCGGCGGTATCGGCGGTACAATAGTGCTTATAGGCAAAACCATGAAGCAGGTCCGTAACTATTTCGTATTTTTCCAGCATGAGCCGCACCGCTTCTTCCTGGAGCAATGCGGGGTCCCCCTTGCCGCCGTTGTCGGCATAAAATGAGAGGGCTTCCTTTAAATCGGCGGCGATACCGAGGTAGTCCACAATGAGGCCGCCGGGCTTGTCTTTATAAACCCGATTGACCCGGGCGATGGCCTGCATCAACGTGTGGCCCTTCATCGGTTTATCGATATACATGGTATGCAAACAGGGAACATCAAAACCGGTGAGCCACATATCCCGAACAATCACGAGCTTAAGCTCATCCTGGGGGTCCTTCATCCGCTCCGCAAGCAGGCGGCGGTCTTCCTTGCTGGTATAATGCTTGGCGATTTCAGGCCCGTCGGAGGAGGCCGAAGTCATCACCACTTTAATCGCACCCTTTTTAAGGTCATCACTATGCCAGGCAGGGCGGATGTGGATAATCTCATCGTACAGGGCCGCGGCAATTCTTCTGGACATGGTAACAATGAGCCCCTTGCCTTCGAACACTTCCTGCCGGGCTTCAAAGTGGGTCACAATATCATTGGCGATTTGCTTAAGCCGCTCCTGACTGCCCACGAGCGCTTCGAGCTGGGTCCATTTAGCCTTGGCCTTCTGGGCCTCGGGCATCTCATCTTGTAACAGCTCTTCATCAAGCTCCTGCACGAGCTTTTTCCCCTCATCGCTCAGAGCAATTTTTGCAAGGCGGCTTTCGTAAAAGATTCGTACCGTGGTTCCATCGGCAACAGCCTGAGCAATATCATAAATATCGATATAGTTGCCAAACACAGCGGGGGTATTCCGGTCCGTTTTTTCTATCGGCGTGCCGGTAAAACCGATATAGGTCGCATTGGGCAGCGCATCCCTGAGGTATTTGGCAAAGCCATAGGTAATAGCGCCGGTATTCGCATCAACCTTTGCCTGAAAACCATACTGGGTTCGATGGGCCTCATCGACAATCACGATGATGTTGTTCCGGTTAGAGAGCACGTCGTACACATTCCCCTCATCGGGCTGGAACTTTTGTATCGTGGTAAATACGATGCCTCCGGAAGCGACCCGCAGGAGCTGTTTTAAGTGGTCCCGGCTTTCCGCCTGAACCGGCTCCTGCCGCAAAAGCTGTTTGGAAGCGGCAAAGGTAGTAAAAAGCTGGTCATCCAGATCGTTCCGGTCGGTAATCACCACCACCGTGGGATTATCCAGGGTGAGCACCACCTTTCCCGTGTAGAACACCATGGAAAGAGATTTTCCGCTTCCCTGGGTGTGCCAAATAACCCCTGCCTTTTTATCGTGCACCGGCTGTTCCCGAACACTCGGAAGACCATAGGCTTCGGGGTCCTCCTTAAGCGATGCAGGCCATGGGGCGGCAACCGGCAGTTGGGCGGCCTGCTCGTATCCTGCAGCCCTGATGGTGGAGGCCACCGCCCGATTCACCGCATAATATTGATGATAGGCCGCTATTTTCTTTACGGTGCGAATCACAGTAAGCCCTGTCTCCGGATCCTCGTGTTTAGAAGCTTCATAGACGATAAAATGGCGGATTATATCGATGAGTGTCAGGGGGGTCAGCATGCCCTTAATAAGGGTTGTCAGCTGGCTTTCGAGGCTCGATGCTTCTATGCGGCCATCCACCGATTTCCACGCAACAAAACGGTCAAGCCCTGCGGAAAGACTGCCAGATCGGGCTTCGAGCCCATCGGAAATAACGATAATTTCATTGTAAGTAAAAAAACCAGGTATGGCCTGCTTGTAGGTCTGAATCTGGTTATAGGCCGATTGGATGGTGGCATTTTCGTCCGCCGCATTTTTTAGCTCGATGACTACGAGGGGGAGTCCGTTCACAAACAGCACCACATCGGGCCGCTTATTCTGATGGTTTTCTATTACCGCAAACTGGTTCACCACGACAAATTCATTATTTTCAGGATGCTTAAAATCGATGAGCCACACCAGGTCTCCCCGCTCGCTGCCATCTTTATGGTAACTAATCTTAACACCCTCGGTAAGGAGGCGGTGAAAGCTTTGGTTATTAGCAATAAGCTCCTGCGATGGAAACCGCAGAACCTGCCGTATCGCATCATCCAGGGACTGTTGGGGTATGTGAGGGTTAATCTTTTTAACCGCATCCCGGAGCCGATTTACAAGAATCACATCCTCGAAAGAGCTCCGCTCGGGATGTTTCCCTTCCGGCGCACTATCAGGACCGTAGAGGTGATGATACCCCAGGGACTTGAACAACTTGATGGCAAGGTCTTCGATGGCGGATTCGGTAAGGTTATGGTGCGGCATATTAGGAAACTCCGTTCTCAGATTCGCTTGATTGTTGCCAGACATTAACAATAGGTTGCCAATTTATTTCTCTTTGTTGTTTGTTTATCCAAACATCCCAATATATAGTACAATAACTTTGAGATTTTAAAAAAAACTCATGGGCTTCTTTAGATGAAAGTTTCAGTATATTTTTTTTAGTTATTCTCATACCTTCACCCTCACTTCTCCGCTCATTAGTTTGGGCAAGAGAGTATCGCGGAGTTTTTCGAGAGTGCGGATTTGGTAACAGTTTTCAATAACTTTATCGTTAATTGGCTTTGCTGTCATTTCAAAATCCTCAATTAAATCCTGTGGCGGTATAATAATATCCAACGCTTCAAAATCTGATTTTCCAATAGAGCCAAAAACAGTGCCCTCATCATTAAACCTTTTTATCTCTGACATTAACGAACGAATTTTGAAATATGTATAAGTGTAGTAATCTTTATTTGCACTATAACGAAAAGCAGCTACACCACGCCCGATACAACATTTTACTAAAGCCATATTCTGTTCTCCAACCGGAGCTCGAACACTTACTAATGTATCCAGTGGTTCTGCAAAACGTGTTGGTTCAGTGGTATAAACTCTTTCAGATGGAAAGCGAAAGCCAAAATCAGCATTACCTTGAAACATTGGTATCCCTATTTCATCTTCATTAAATGAAGTACCTACAGGAGATTGCCCCATAGTAAAAGCAAATTCATCAGGAATTTTCCCTTCTCTCCACCCCTCTGGCAATCCATCTTTGCAGGGTTCCACAAACCACTGCCTAAACAGCGCCTCGGCCATGGCTTCCAAGGTCTTGTTCTGGCGGTGTAAGAGGTCAATCTTGTCATCGAGGCTGGAAAGTACGGCGGCAATAGCTCGCTGTTCGGGGAGCGGAGGGAGGAGTATTCTGATTTCATTTAAATCCTTAATTGGAAGCTGAGGTTGCGCACTTCCAGAAGTATATGTAAGAAAATCACTTTGAAGTTTTCTGAACAAGTAATAATTAAATCTTGGTAAAAGGTTGTTCTTATCCGGACGAATTATTACCATTCCAGAATTGATTCTAATATTTTCATATTTTACTGAACTATTAAAGAAACCAACATTACCAACTGTACCACGAGTTGTGAGAACTAAATCATCTCTTTGCAGCTTCCCTTTCCTTAATAATTCATCTCTTTCTTTTGAAATGAACTGGCATTCAGAAAAATCAAAACCATCATAGCGTACATTTTTAGTACTTAGAAAAAGACAATATCCAATATCTTTAAATTCATTTTGGGGCGGGTAATTATTTCCACGATCACCATCTATGATTTCCAGCGGAGCATCCCCCAACTTACATTCCCTCCACTCGCTCATACCGTCTCCTCTCCCCATATCAAAACAACCTCATATACTCATCAAAAACAAAAACCCTGTTTCGCTGATAGCCTAAAGAAGCTTTTTCCAAAAGATCATTGATGCCTTCATCTGTCCAAAAAAATGTATGATTTATCTTTTCTGGCAAGAAATACTGGTATTCAAACCCTTTTTTGTAAGTGCCGGCCTTAAAATCCTTTATATCCATTTTGTTCTCCAAAGTAAAAGACAATATATTTTATTTTACTTAAATGTGCTAAAGTAAAATAAGAAAATCTGTAGTTTACTTTCATACCGTCCCCTCCTGTGAACACATGCGGGGTCCGGGGCGGAGCCCCGGAGAGGGGGTAGCGAAAGCCACCGCAGGGAGCGCAGCGACCGAGGAGGCTGGAGCGAGGGGGAGACTTCCCCCTTCATAGTTCATCTTTCTAACGTTAGGTGTCATACTAGCCCCACCTTTTTCAGATTTTCCAGCATTGCTATAGCCTGAATGTCCATACGCAGGGTGTAAATACGTTTTTGTATGTCTGTAATAATAATCGAATTGTCACTCATACGAGCTTAACCTTCTTAAGATTATCCAGTATGGCCTTATTCAATTCGGCTTCCTCTTTGAGCTGTGCCTCGAACTCGGCCTTGAGCTGAGTAAACCGTTCCGCAAAATCAAAATCGTCTTCATCATCGGGAAGTCCTACATACCTGCCCGGGGTAAGGACATAATCAAGCTCTTTAACACGCTCAACGGTAGCGGAATTGCAGAAGCCCTTAACATCTTGATAGTTTCCGTTAACTTTGCGCCATTCGTGGTAGGTTTGGGCAATTTTCTGGATATCTTCTTCCCGCAGTATTCTGGTGCGGCGATTGATGAGCACCCCTTCGTTGCGGGCGTCGATGAACAGAATCTCGTCGGTGCGGTTTCGGTAACCGCCATTGGCTTTGTTGCGGGAGAGGAACCAGAGGCAGGCGGGAATTTGGGTATTTAAAAAGAGTTTTGCCGGAAGATTGACGATACAGTCAACTAGCCTTGCTTCAACTAATGCCTTACGGATTTCACCTTCGCCGGAGCTTTTGGAAGTGAGCGAACCTTTAGCCAGCACAAAACCGGCGACACCCGTGGGATTCAAATGATAGAGAAAGTGCTGTATCCAGGCGTAGTTGGCGTTACTTGCCGGGGGTATGCCGAATTTCCACCGTCCGTCGTTCCGCAGAAGTTCGCCCGCCCAGTCGCTATCATTAAAGGGTGGGTTTGCTATAACAAAGTCGGCCTTAAGGTCTTTATGGGCGTCGTTTAAAAAAGAGCCTTCGTTGTTCCATTTCACCTGGGAACTGTCAATGCCGCGAATGGCCAGGTTCATTTTACAGAGCCGCCAGGTTGTCTGATTGCTTTCCTGGCCGTAAATGGAAATGTCGTTGATGTTCCCTTGGTGGGCCATGACAAATTTTTCCGACTGCACAAACATGCCGCCGGAGCCACAGCAGGGGTCAAAGACCCGGCCTTTATAGGGTTCCAGCATTTCCACAAGGAGTTCCACAACGCTTTTAGGGGTGTAGAATTGGCCGCCCTTTTTGCCTTCTGCCAGGGCAAATTCTCCCAGGAAATACTCAAACACATGGCCCAAAAGGTCAGCACTGCGCTCTTTAGCTTCGCCGAGGGCAATGTTCCCGATGAGGTCGAGTAGTCCGCCCAGACTGGTGGGGTCCAGGTTACCCCGGGCATACACCTTGGGAAGCACTCCCTTAAGGGAGGCATTTTCTTTTTCAAGGGCGTCCATAGCTTCATCAACATACTTGCCGATTTCCGGATCCTTTGCCTTGGACACCAGGTATGACCAGCGGGCTGTTTCGGGGACAAAAAAGACATTTTCTGCTCTGTATTCGTCCCGGTCTTCCGGGTCGGCACCATTAGCGATCTCGGCCTCAAGTTTCGCATGGAGCTCCTCAAAGGAATCTGAAATATATTTTAGAAAGATGAGCCCCAGTACCACATGCTTATACTCAGCGGCGTCAATGTTTTTCCGGAGCTTGTCCGCCGATTTCCAGAGCATGTCCTCTATATTTTCGTTGGAGTTGGAAGGGTTTGGTTTTTTGATATTTTTTCTTGCCATACGATGTTTCCTCTTGGCTCTTACCTGAATCCGTATAAAAAATAAAGTAACCCAAGCCAACCTGATGGTGTATAATGAATTAACATTAAAACAAAATGCACCCAGGAGGTGAAGCTTGGATTACCTCATAAATACTACCACAGAAAAATTAAATAGCATAGGCGGAATGGCGCTGGTAGGAAAAATAGAAACAGCCACCCTAAGGCTTTTAAAATCCGCTGGTCTCACTCCTACTGGACGAATCTGTATGAAAGCCCTGAAACAGTAATCGATCTCATCAGTCACAATTTTTTAAAAGCACCCATAAATAAAAACGGCTCACAACAGATTTAGAAATTCATTCACAGAAATATTGGCTTGTCGTATGATTGCGCGCAAGGTACCAGTATCAAGTTCTTTGTGATCAGGTACCACTAATTGAGCAAAGGGGTCTGACCGTTTAAGCACTATATGACTACCAGTTTGTCGAATTACAGTAAAACCTGCCTTTTGTAAGGCTGTAATTGCTTGTCGGCCTGAAATACGGGGAAGTTTGCTCATACAGCGACAATAAGGGCATCAAACTTTTCTTCCGGTATAGCTAATCCTTGATCATTAAGAGCTTCGGTATAGGCTTGAATGGCTTCTTTTATGTTTTTTAATGCTTCTTCTTTGGTTTTTCCTTGGGAAATGCAACCAGGAAGGCTTGGACATTCAACAACATAATAACCATCTTCGCCAGGATACATGATTACTTGCCGCATCAGGAAACCTCCTAATTAACAAAGTATTTAAACAGAGCAGCCATTATTGTTCAACCCTCTTGAATAATATAACACTTTTTAATGTATATAAACTGCTCAGTACATAAAGCCCCCCAATTCCCTTAACGGCCTTGACAGCGAACTGGCTCTGGCGGAAAGTAGAACCATGACGAGCCTGTACATTAAACCTTTTAACCGGGAGCTGGAGGACCGGATCCGGCGGAACCCCAGTTTGAACATCGACAGCTTCATCATCCCCACACCCTATGCGGTGGATGAACGGCTCGAGAAGGATTACCAGTATTCCTTTGTGTGGGAAGAAGAGCGGGAAATCCTGGGCTTTATCGAAGTCTGGTCTGACCCGGAGAAGAAGCGGCTCCATATTTATAAACAGGTAACGAGCCCCTTTGGGCGAAGCAAGGGCATAGGCTCGGCCTTTTTAGCCCATCTTGCGTCGATTGCCCCCGCGGGGGCCCTGATAGACCTGTATATATGGGAACGGCAGGCAGAAATATTGATGTTTTACAAGCGCCGTGGTTTTGCCGAAAAGGAACGGCTTAATTGGCGGGCCCTTAATTTTGTGCGACTAGAGGGTGAAGCCCGGACCATTCGGGAAACTATCCCCAAAATTGGGATTAGCTCCGGTGCAGCCGATGAATTAGGGAAAATCCGGCACGATGCAAAAAAAGCAATCCGGCTCATCGCCGACATGGCAGGGGCCCTCACCGCCGAAAATTGCTCCCGTATTATAGAGGACATTAACCGGGAGACGACGGCCCTCATCAACACCCTGAACCTCTTCCGCGATTCGGTACAGCGATTCAGAACCATAAACCTCAAGGAATTGATTATCGATCGGGTCATTCCCATGGTGGAACATTCACCGGTACAATGCGAACTGGTTCTGCGATTTTCGCCCAATGTGGGGGAAGCCAGGGCTCACTACCTCGAAGCGGCTCGGGCAATCGTAAACCTGGTGTCCAATGCCCTGGATGCGATTAAGGCGGCGGAACGGCCGGGAGTACTCTCTATTTCTTTGGAAGAAATTACCCCCTGGATACTCCTTACGGTGGAAGACAACGGCATCGGTATTGAACAGAGTAAGCTCCAGCCAGGACAGGACGGGAGGCCCCAGTTTGTCGGCATCACGACCAAGGCAAACATGGGAGAAGGCCAGGGAACACGACAGATATATGCCGCCTTTGGAACCGAAAACATTTCTGTCCACAGTGAAGCGGGAAAGGGCACCCGCTGGGTTATCCGGCTTCCCAAGGCGGAACAGCGGGAAGAAAGCGAACTTCAGGCACTGGAGACCCGGCTTGCGGAATTTAAGGCCCTGAGCGCCGCCGATGCGCCAAAAGTTTCGGCAGACAAGGCAGAAATAGCCGCCTATATATGGAGATGTAAAAAACTGGAAATCCTTATCTGGGATTTAATTTTACAGTTTGCCCGGAAAAATAATGTTCGGGATATCTACCGGTCTTTCCTGTCTTGCCGGTATGCAAGTGTTTCCCTGGCAGGTTTCCGGGATGACCTGGAAAACTATAAAACCGATACGGCAGAACTCAGGCTCTGGCTTCTTGAGGCAGTCCGGATTCTAAAACGAGAAGATACTATTTTGCAGACCCTGAATAAAAACGGCGAATGGCAGGGCATCATGTTTAAGGCCTACGGGCAGGCGGCAGAACGGACGGTGATTTTTACCATAGACCCTGCTACCGGGAATTTTGGGGCCACAGACCGGAAACTCGCTGAACATGCGGACTTTGTTCCCTTCCTCGGGGGGAATCGCGACCGGTGCCTGCGGGGCGAGTTTTTCGGGGATGTGCAAAATCCGGCCAATCCTATCCAGCTTGGGGTGTGGGAACTGGGAAGCCCCGAGGACTGCCGCAAAAAGGCAGGCCTCATCCGCTCCGGGGCGGACCGGCTCATCAATATGGGAATTCCGGAAACTAAAAAACTGCTCTTTTATGAAACCACCTGGCGCAGGGGGAAACTAGACCTGGATACAGGCAGACCCCGGACCCTGGGAGCGGTAGCCCGCATGGCCGACGAAGAGCTTGGGGACCTATTGGTCGCGGTGGATGAGGAATTTTCCGATTATATCAGCACCGATTAATGGTGCAGATTCAGTGATTGCCCTTGGCCTCACCCCGGGCTTTGTAGAGCCGGTCATTGATGGCGGGCCCCAGGTCCCGGTCGGGAACCCGCTCCGCCAGTATGCGGTCTACCGCGAGGGCGTCGAGCTGGTGCAATAAATCAAACAAATTGGCCGCCGCCTCGATAAGCGATCCGGAATGGCTTAAGACCTGACAAAGGGGAGCTTCCATACCGGGATTGGCGCTCTGAAAGGACGCAAGCCACTGGGCCCGGCTTGCATCGCTAAAAAAGAGGCAGGCTGTCCGCTCACCCTGGGCGGGAAACTGCAGGGGTATGCCCCCGGCGGGATACAGGCTCAGGGCCGCCCGAGGTGCATAGTGGCTCGGCAACTGCCCTGGAGCGGTAGGGTGCTTGGTAGTTCTATCAATTTGATGAACCGGTCCGATGAGGGATTCAATTCGTTCCCGGGCCAGGCCGCCGGGTCTCAGAATGGTAACCTCTTCACTGCTTAAATCAAGGACCGTGGACTCTACCCCAACATCAGAACGGCCTCCATCGATGATAAAGTCTACCTTATTTCCCAGCTGTTCCTTCACATGCTCTGCCCGGGTGGGGCTCAGGTAACCGAAGGGGTTCGCGCTGGGGGCCGCTACGGGAAGGCCCGTGCGGCGGATGAGATCCTGCGCCACGGGGTGGGCAGGAAGCCGGACCGCCACGGTAGGCAGGGCACTGGTAGCCAGGTCCGGGACATGGGGTTGTTTCGGAAGAATCAGGGTAAGGGGGCCGGGCCAGAATTGTTCGATGAGTCGGGTTACCAATGTGCGCCGCTCCGCCGACAGTTGGGATAGATCAGCCACTGAAGGAAGCTCCTCCGACCGGGCGATGTGAACAATAAGAGGGTCAAAGGTGGGGCGGCGCTTGGCCTCAAAAACCCGGGCCAGGGCGGTGGTATTGGTTGCATCAGCTCCAAGCCCATAGACGGTTTCTGTCGGAAAGGCGACGAGCTTGCCCTCCTTAAGAGCCCTGGCGGCCCGTTCAATATCCTCTGGGGCGGTACTTAGCAGTTCTGCCATGGTAATTTCTGTTATCCGAGAGTTTTTTGATAAAGTTGTACAGAACCAGAGGTCCCCACTTTGGTAAAGCCCAGCTTCTTAAGGTAGGTCTCATGGGCCGGGACTTCAGCCTGGGCATGGACGACCTTGGCGGTCCGGGCAATGTTTTTCAGGGCCGTTTCCAGGAAGAATTTGGCGTTTTTAAGGTCCCGATATGCGGGAATTGCATAATCCATCAATATGGATAGATCTCCGTTGGCTTCCCGGCGATAGACCACAAGGGATACGGGCACAGTCTGCCGCAGAATAAAACAGGCTTCGAGACTTGCCAGGTAATCATCCTTTCCTTTGAAGGGGAACGAAGGGAAGTATTTTTTAATGTCCGCCTCATAGAACTGTAAAAACCGTTGGGCATATTCATCATGCACCAGGTTTACAAAGAGAATCTCGAAGGTCTCAGGCTTTTTCGCATCCCGGGCCATCACGTATAAATAGTAGGTGTTTACGAGCACGATAAAAGCATTCAGCCCAAAGACAGGCCAGGCGGAAATTAAAAAACCGTAGATGGCAAAAGCGAGGGAGCCGATAAGATTTACAACTCGCAGTCGCTTTATATTTTTCAGGGTTAAGCTGATGGCAACTACGACCGACGCAAAGGTTCCAAACCATTCAATCCAGATATTCATGGGCCGAGTATATCACAACCAATGGCGGCGTTTAAAGAAGGCAACCATGCCCAGGGCAATGAGTACCATGACACCCCAGGTAATTGGGTAGCCCAGGGGATGCTCAAGCTCGGGCATATACTTAAAGTTCATGCCATACACACCGACCACAAAGGTGAGGGGGATGAATATGGTTGATATGATGGTCAGCACCTTCATCACCTCATTCATCCGGTTTGATACCGATGAAAGGTTTACTTCCATAATACTGATAATGAGTTCACGGTAGCTTTCTATAGTTTCCGCGCATTGGAGTATATTATCATAGAGATCCTTCAGAAAAGGCTGCAGTTCCTCAGAAATCAGGTCCGTGTCGAGTCGAGCCAGGGAGGAAATACTTTCCCGCTGGGGCCAGATGATACGCCGCAGGGATAGGACCTGTTGTTTTACATTTTGCAGTTGTTTCAGAAAATGTCGGCCCGTTTCATCTACCGCCTGGTTTTCAAATTCCTCGAGCTTTTGACCGAGTTTATCGAGGGTTTTAAAATATTCATCTACCAGTGAATCGAGCAGGGCGTAAGCCAGATAATCGCTGCCCATTTTACGGATCCGGCCGGCGTTCACCTCAATACGTTTCCGAATTGCATCAAAACAGTCCCCCGGATGTTCCTGAAAGGTGATAACCGTATTATTGGTTAAGATGATGGAAATTTGTTCATACTCAGGACCCTTTTCATTATTCCAGGTAATTGCCTTGGCGATTATAAAAAGATGATCTTCGAATTCTTCTACCTTGGGCCGGTGTTCTGTATTAAGAATATCCTCTATAGAAAGGCTGTTGAGTCCATAGGTTTGAGCTAATTTTGAGATGGACTCCAGGTCATCGAGCCCATTAACATTTATCCAGGTGATGCCCGCATCATTCCGGTAGGACAGCAATTCTTCCACCGTGTCAGCGGTCCGCGTCCATGAGCCAATAGGATCATAACCGATGATGGAAAGGCTCGTCTCAGTTGGTTTTCGATCTCCCACATAGACAAGACTCCCCGGCGGCAACCCCAAATCTGGTCGGTTTACAGTCATAGCAGCTCCTCAATCACAGCTTAAAACAACAATACCGCTTGTACAAGTAATACATTGCATCAATATATTGATTGTATTTTATCAACTATATGATACAATAGCTAATAAGTGTCTTTCACCATAAATAGAATCTTGAGCATTGTCTTAGAGTTGCTTCAGTATGAACTTTCCAGGGCTCAATTAAGGGGATCGAAATGAATATTAGTGTTGAACTGAGCTATAATCAATATGGGTACCCATCTGGGGCTCCCAAAATAGCAAGCATCCAGAAGGATGCCCCCGGGCCTTATACATGGGTGCTCAAGGATGTTCTGGCCGGTAGCACCATTGCCCAGGGCACTACCCTGCCGCCTATCAAAGACTCCTTTGCAGAAGATATCATACACCGGGCAGATTTTAGTAATATACAACGACCTGGCACTTATATTATCTCAATTGATGAAAAATCCAGCGCTCCGTTTCGCATTGGTAATGATATATATGCACAATTAAGACGGGATGCTTTGCATTTTTTTTACCTGATGCGTAGCGGTATTGAACTAAACGAAGCTTTTGCGGGAACAACCTGGGCCCGAAAACCAGGGCACCTGAGCGATGCGGATATTCGGGCCTTCGCCGGTACCGATGCCCAGGGAACCAAATGGCAGGGCTTCCCCTTTAAAATCGATGGGTCAGGGGGCTGGTACGATGCGGGAGATTTTGGGAAATATGTCGTTAATGGGGGTATTTCGGTATGGACCCTGCAAAATGTATATGAACGTTTTCCTCACTATTTCTCTGACGGAGACCAACATATTCCAGAACAACAAAACAGTATCCCTGATATTCTGGATGAATGCCGCTGGGAACTGGAATTCATGCTCCGGATGCAGATCCCTGAAGGATTTTACTTGAGCGGCATGGCCTTCCATAAACTCCATGATCGGAAGTGGTCAGGAGTGCCCGCCGAACTGCCCATATACATGAATAATAATAATGACATGCAAGATGGAGCCTCCTGGGGCCGTTTCGTTTTTGAGCCATCCACAGCGGCTACCCTTAATCTGGCTGCCACTGCGGCCCAGGCAGCCCGCTTATGGAAACCCTATGACAAAAACTTTGCCAACCGCTGTCTAGAATCGGCCGAACGAGCATGGAAGGCAGCATGTAAGCACCCCGATCTTTTAGCAGGCAATGTACCTGGTGAAGGCGGGGGAAATTATGATGATACCAATGTTCTGGATGAATTTTACTGGGCAGCCTGTGAACTTTTTGCTGCTACAGGCAAGACTGAATACGAAGCCTATCTACGTGCATCACCCTATTTTACTACTTTTCAGGGTTTATGTAACGATTCGGCTTCTTCCATGACCTGGGCTGATACTGCAGCTCTGGGGAGTATAACCCTGGTAACAGCAGAAACCTTCTTATCAGAAATCGAAAAAAAGCGAATTAAAGAACTTATCATTCAGACTGCAGAACGCTATGAAACATTGCAAAGGGCCAATGGATATGCAATCCCTATGGGGATCTCAGGCTTTGTTTGGGGATCCAACTCAGTGGTTTTGAATAATGCCATCATTATGGCACTGGCTTACGAATTTACCGGTGATTCCAAATATCTTTCTGCGGTCAACATGGCGATGGATTACATCCTTGGGAATAATGGGCTTAGGAAAAGTTTTATTTCCGGATATGGTCCTGCTTCACTCATCCATCCCCACCATCGAGTCTGGGCGAATGATCCTGATGCAGGGTACCCACCGCCACCGCCAGGAGCCCTTGCTGGCGGCCCCAATGCACAGATTCAAGACCCGATAGCTGAAACTCATAATCTCATCAGCAGGCCCATACCCTATCGCTATGTGGATGAAATTGGTTCCTTTGCAACCAATGAAGTGGCGATTAATTGGAATGCACCTCTTCTCTGGGTCGCATCCTTTTTAGATAGTAGGTATACCTCAATTCATTATTCTTTTCAATAAACTGTGCTATACTTATATGTATAGATTTGTACAGAATGTCCTTTATCAGAGAGCTTTTTATAAAGGTAGAAGGAATTATGAAGGAATGCATTGTGATTAGATTAGTATTTCTGATTGTTCTTATATCCCTTTGGCCATTGCTGTATACTTCTGCGGAAGAAACCATTACCCAGCCAACCACAACAAAGGTCATCGACTATTTTTCTAGTTATGGAAGTTTTGCGATACTCCCATACAATAATTGGGCTTCAGGTGATTGGGATGCCTCTTCAGATAAGTTCTTTGGATATAATACACCCCGGGTAAATCAGTTCAAGGTTGATATGGCTCAAACCGCTACTACCATCTATGAAGGGGGCCTTTTCTTTAAAAAGCTGAATTTTGGTCTCGGAGCTGCATTGAAAACCGATAACAACTTCATTGGACAAATTAACCAGTTTATGGGATTCCTCAATATCAACGTATTCGAAGTTCGCATTGAATACTCCCGGCTTAAAGGAACAGCCCGCTGGCTTGGGGATAGTACGAGATTGGGCGGTCTGCCTCCTTCAGTAGACTTTGACAATCAGTTATTAAATATTGATCTTTTGTATGATATTCCTATTTCACCACAGGACCCGTTCAGCCTCTACATCGGGCTTGGTTATAGCTCCTACAATCTCCCGGTACAGATAAACTGCCTTATTTACGATGAACAACGCGATTCAGTCTGGTGGGCTCCGGTGGTTTCCTTTTATCAACCTGATATGAAATTCTCAGTGTACTCGTTCCTCCTGGGTTTCGATACCATGAAAGACGCATTATTCAGGCGGGGAATCCTGGGAACCTTCGAAGGCTTTTCCTTATGGGCCTGGACCCAGGACCGTTTTGGAGTGGGATCCTCGAAAATCAGTGATCCGGTAAAACAGGCGGTCGAAGCAGCAAATGACGGACGAACCCTCTGGAGCGCCAGTCAGATAGCCATGATGGTAGACTACAACCTGACCCTGGGGATCCAATATGTTAAACATATCGACCGTTTCCATATAGGACTTGGTATTGGTTATAATATTGGTGGCCAAACAGTTACTTGTGTTACTCCCAAAGGCACAGTTGAAAGCGGCTACGTTGATGCTTCACCCTCGGTCTATCTTTTTCATCATGGCCCCATGATTAAGGGAAGCATACGTTTTTAGGGAACAGTGGAATCACAGGGCTCCTCTGTTTACAGCACCAAGCCCTCCCAGTAAGCGTACCAGGCGTTCTGTCTACCCCCAATCACTCCATACATTGACGAAATCCCTCAATGACTTCATACTAGACATATTGGAGAATATGCCTTGAAGAGTGTTTATACCATTAAACCAGAGCTTGCCCGCAAAATTGTTTCAGATATAAAGACTGTCTCAGGAACCGATGCAAACGTTATTATCGAAGGGGGCGTCATTATTGCATCCTATGATCCTGCCCGTATTGGAACCATCCATGAAGGTGGCCGGCGAATCATGAACGGCGAAGTAGATGAGATTGCTATTACCCCCGAAATGGCAGCCACCATGCAGGGCACCCGACCGGGATACAACGGGGTTATTAAAATCGACGGGAAGCGGATAGCCGTAATTGGTATTGCTGGGGACCCCCAAATCGTTAAACCCCTTCAGAAAATGGCAGAAATTGCGGTAAAAGAAGAAATTCAACGGGAAATCGAAACAGAACGGGAACGTCAAATTGTCCTGGATATGGAAAATCAGATTGTCGATATTGCAGAACGAATGAAGGTTCTCTCCTTGAACGGTTCCATCCAGGCTGCAAAACTCGGCGATAAGGGCCGCTCCTTTAAAATTGTTGTAGCCGAAATGCGCAAGCTTGCAGAACAGATCAACGACATAATTAAAGAAATTGATCGCAACCGGGCCCAGCAGAAACAATAGGACGGGCTTTTTACATACCAAAGCCCATGGTATAAGCGTACCGAATTTGGTACTATAATCCTATGATTTCCTATCTACTCTTTGATCTTGATAATACCCTCTATTCAAGCAGTTTTGGCCTCGAAAAAGCGGTTGGCGAACGGATTCGTCGTTTTACCGCTCAGTTTCTTGGAGTCTCAGAGGAAGAGGCAGTCAGAAGACGACAGGCTCGAATCGCCCTGTATGGAACCACATTAGAATGGCTTATGGCAGAGGAAGGGCTCACCGATATAGAAACCTATTATCGGGCCATTCACCCTGAAGGCGAAGAGGCCAATCTCTACCCCGATCCTCAGGTTCGTGCATTTATAGAGCAGCTCCCCTATCCAAAGGCAATCCTCACCAATTCCCCCATAGAACATGCTCAACGGATTATTAAAAAACTTGAAATGGAAGGCCTCTTTACCCATATATTTGACATCCGCTGGAATGGCCTTCAGGGGAAACCTCAACCAGAAGCCTTTTACCGGGTGTTACAAGCCCTAGGGAAAAATCCCCAGGAAGTTCTTTTTATTGATGATTACCCTTCATATGTAAAGGGATATCTTGATATTGGCGGACGAGGTGTACTCCTCGATGAAGAAGACCTTCACCAGGATTATCCCTATGAAAGAATTAACTCAATTTATGAATTACAACGATTTTTGGAGCCCTAAGTTATGGAGTTTTTACTAAAAAGCAAACGAACAAACAAAGGAACCTTGGAGCTGCACATACCCCTCTTACTCAGGCTTAGCTTGAGCGCCATAGGACTTATCATCCTTGCTGCATCCCTCATTCCCATTCTGGAGGGGCCCCAGACACAACAGGGGGTCACCACCATAGTTTTGATGATAATCCTGCTCTTTGGTGCTCTTTATGAGGAGCGATGGACCTTTGACCCTGCATCCAGGACTATTAGCTTCCGTTTTGGGCTTGTGTTTCTCGCTAAGACCATGAAGATTTCCTACGATCAGGTTGATGAAATTACCCTTGAAAAGGCAATTAAGGGTAAGATGCAAAACCTAGAAGCCCCTGCAGAACCTTCCAGGCCGCAGAACAGTCTTGCTAGATTCTTTCAGCCAAAGGTGTTCATCAATCTGGCGCTGTATCTTAAGGATTCAGAACGGCTGATTATTGAGTCAGGAAATGCCAAAAAAGAAGCACAGCTCATCAACTTAAAAAAAGAGATACAAGAAATCCTGCTCGTACAATAAATACAATAAATTGTAGTAATTTTCATAGATACTGAGTTTCGATAGAGGCCCTGTTTTGAATAAATTGATTTCGTGAGGTAGGAGACAAGAACCTGAAGCGGAGCTCCAGGGTTAATCCGCTTTTTGCTCCTTCTCTTGCCCAAGTTACGGTATGTCATTATTATGACAGTTTGTAATATCTTCGCACCAGCGACAAGAGAAGGAGCCCCGATTCATGGCCAAATATCCTTTTGACACGATTGAGCCGAAATGGCAAAAATATTGGGAAGAGCACAAAACCTTTAAGGCGGTAGAAGATCCCGCATTCCCCAAGGAAAAACGCCAGTATGTACTGGACATGTTCCCCTACCCATCTGCCCAGGGCCTCCACGTGGGGCATCCGGAGGGCTACACCGCCACCGACATTTATTGCCGCTACCTCAGAATGAACGGCTTTAACGTGCTCCATCCCATGGGCTTCGATGCCTTTGGGCTTCCCGCAGAAAACTATGCAATAAAGACCGGAACCCACCCGGCCACCACCACCCGGGCAAACATCGATAAATTCCGCACCCAAATTAAGGCCCTCGGGTTTTCTTATGACTGGGACCGGGAAGTGTCTACCTGCGAAGCGGATTATTACAAGTGGACCCAATGGATTTTCCTGAAACTCTTTGAAAAGGGCTTGGCCTACGAGGCAGAAACACCGATTAACTGGTGTCCCTCTTGTAAAACAGGCTTGGCCAACGAAGAGGTAAAGGATGGTGCCTGCGATCGCTGCGGCACCAAGGTTACCCGGAAACGGATCCGGCAATGGATTTTAAAAATCACCGCCTATGCGGAACGGCTCTTGGAAGACCTGGACCTGCTCGATTGGCCCGAACCGGTAAAATTGATGCAGCGGAACTGGATCGGTAAATCTGAAGGGGCTAATGTCATCTTTAAAATTGATGGCCATGATGCGGAGCTAGAGATTTATACGACCCGTCCTGACACCCTTTTTGGTGCAACCTACATGGTGCTCGCCCCGGAGCATCCCCTGGTACCAAAAATTACCACTGCGGAACAGAAAGCAGCTGTAGAGGCTTATTTGGATGCAGCAGCTAAGAAGAGTGATCTGGAGCGAACCGACCTGGCAAAGGAAAAAACCGGTGTATTCTCAGGGGCTTATGCTCTTAATCCGGTAAACGGAAAAAAGATCCCCATCTGGATTGCCGATTATGTACTCATTTCCTACGGCACCGGGGCTATTATGGCGGTGCCCGCCCACGATGAACGGGACTGGGACTTTGCCAAGGCTTTTAACCTCCCCATTATTCAGGTAGTGGCCGGTGAACCGCCTGCTATAGGGAAAGATTATTCCCAAACTCCGGAAACCTGTACAACCGCCGATGGCTGGGCGGTCAATTCAGGGCCCTTTGATGGAACGCCCACCGCTGAATTTAAACAAAAAATCATTGGCTGGCTCGAAGAAAAGGGTATCGGCAAGCGGGCAGTAAACTACAAACTTCGGGACTGGATCTTCAGCCGCCAGCGTTATTGGGGCGAACCAATTCCGATTGTACACTGTGAATCCTGCGGCATTGTCCCCCTGCCAGAGGATCAGCTTCCCCTAACCCTCCCGGATGTACAGTCCTATGCACCAACCGGCACCGGCGAATCCCCCCTGGCAGGCATTACCGACTGGGTTAACACCACCTGTCCCAAATGCGGAGGCAAGGCAAAACGGGAAACCAACACCATGCCCCAGTGGGCCGGTTCTTGCTGGTACTACCTGCGCTACCTCGATCCCCACAATGACAAGGAATTTGCCTCTAAAAAGGCGATAGAGTACTGGATGCCCGTAGACCTGTATGTGGGCGGCACGGAACACGCGGTTCTGCACCTCCTGTACAGCCGGTTCTGGCATAAGGTGCTTTACGACCTAGGGCTTGTGAACTCTAAGGAACCATTCCAACGGCTTGTAAACCAGGGCATGATTCTTGGGGAAGATGGCCAAAAAATGAGTAAAAGTCGGGGTAATGTTATCAATCCTGATGACATTATTCGGGACTATGGTGCCGATTCCATGCGGGTTTATGAAATGTTTATGGGCCCCCTGGAAGTAAGTAAACCCTGGGCAACCGCCGGCCTCGTTGGTGTATCTCGTTTCCTTGAACGGCTCTGGGCTCTGGGGGAAAAACCTTTGGCAGACACACCAGAAGCGGCGGGAATTTCCAGCGACCAGAAAACAGAATTACTACGTATTCTGCATAAAACTATAAAAAAAGTTACTGATGACACGTCAACCCTCAATTTTAACACCGCCATCAGTGCGATGATGGTTTATTCATCTGAACTGGCAAAGCTGGAAAAACTACCCAGACCCTTCTGGGAACCTCTGGTACAGATGGTTAGCCCCTATGCTCCCCACCTGGCGGAAGAGCTTTGGGAAAAATTAGGGTACAAGGAATCCATTTCTAAGAGCCAATGGCCACAATATGATGCAAGCCTCGCGGCGGATAACGAGGTAACGATTGTAGTTCAGGTGAACGGCAAAATTCGCGACAAATTCACCGCGCCTATTGGGATTTCCAAAGCGGAACTGGAAAAAACAGCCCTAAACCTGCCCGGCATTCAGAAATGGCTCGAAGGCCTTACCATTGCCAAAGTTATTTCTGTGCCGGATAAATTAGTAAATATCGTCGTAAAATAACGATAGGGAGCCATGAAAGGCTCTCTCAGTATCTAATACATAATGGGCACCTCTAAAGATGTGGTTACATTGTTAGATGCGCCTCAGAATATTCTTACAGGTTCTACTTATAAAGTTATAAAGCTGGGTACGTTCTGCAACTGCCCGGCTTTTTCTAATAGGTAATAATAACCGCTATAAATTTAAGCGGTGCTGTCCCGGTATTCTTAATGCTATGACTTGCACCGTCACCTGTAACAACCACATCACCTTGTTGAATGGGGGTATCGACCCCATTATCTTTTACTACACCGGTTCCCTCAAGAATAATGTAATATTCAGTTTCCGAATCATGACGATGTTCACCAATAGAGGCCCCTGGAGGCAAGGAAATTTCAGACAGCAGTCGGGCATTTTTCATAGTCGCTCCATCTACCAGATGAACCAAGGTTGTGGTTCCCTCCCCATTACGCATTCGTTCCTTCAACTCAACCTTCATAGTATGGCGATGAATAATCATAGAAAGCCTCCTCTTAACCTTAATTGAAATACACAGTTCAATGGTGTACTATATAGCATAATATCATGAATACCGAACGAAAAAAACTATTACAATCAATGTTTTGGGCAGTCCTGATTGGCCTTTTAGCAAATCTGGGTATTGCCTTCTTGATGGATTTTAAAGATATCCTGGGAGCCTTAAAAAGGGTTGATTTTAGCATTCTTTTTGTCCCATTCTTTTTCTATCTTTTAATTTATATCATAGATTCTGTCCGATTACTCATGGTATTAAAGCAATTTAATATAACTATTTCAATCTGGGAAGCTTTTTACAACAGTGTCAATGTTACGCTCTTTTCCAATCTGACCCCTATGGCAACAGGAGGACAACCATTTCAAATTCTACATCTCACATCAATCGGTATTGATAGTAAAAAAGCAACCAACGTAGTACTTTCACGTCATGTAGAATTCATGTTAACAGCTTTTTTTATTTTTATGATCAGCATTCCCACCGCAATAGGTCTTGCCAATTCGATGAAAATCGGAAGAGGTCCTATGTATATCGGTTTTATGGTGTCCCTTATCATGTCAATCTTTTTTTTATTTGCACTTATCAGTCCAAATACCATCAGTCGTTTTGTGTTACGCTTTGATAAAACAAAATTGGGAAATTTACTTGGTAGAATACTCAAGCGGGAAAATTGGGCAGAGGTGTTTCACCGATGGGCCACATCTTTAAAAGAAGAAGTTAGTTTCCTTTGGGCCGAAAAAACCCTCATTATGGTTACCGACTTGCTTTTGGGATGTATCAACTTAGGTTTACAAGCCATGTCCGTATATTATGTATTGATGAAACTCACGCCCTTGCAATCAACATTTTTCCATGTGATGGCAACCTTTGTTATCATCAATCTTGTTATCTATTACATACCGACTCCGGGGGGAAGTGGAAGCATCGAAGGGGCTTATATTTGGATTTTTTCCGGTATGAATAACACTCCCGCAGCGACTACAGTTGCTATAGTTTTATGGCGAGTTGCAACCTTTTATTTACATATCCTTTTCGGTTTTTGTATATTTTTTATTCATTCATATATAAGTGACAAAGGCAAATCAAAAAATGTCTTTACTCAGATTTAAAGTAAAATGGGATTTCTTTAACTTGTTTTAAGAAACCCCTAATATGACAGAGGGTATTATGAAAAAACTTCGTATCGCAATGCTTTCATCCTTTTATTTTCCTCACGTGGGCGGTACTGAACGGTATGTTCATGATCTTTCATTTGCATTAGCTCAACGAGGACATACTATAACGATTTTTTCTCATTTTCCCGGACCGGTTCAAAAGGATGAGTATTCTTCAATCCAAATAATTCGAATCCCTGCAATTTGGGGCCCAGCCTATTCACCCATCCTCGCACCTCAACCGAAACGAATGCTCGCCAATATGGATATCATTCATGCCCATGCTCCGCCCTTCTTTTTCCTTAATCATACAGCTAAAATCCATGGTATTCCTCAGGTGTTAACCTATCATTGTGATATAGAAATCCCAGAACGGCTTGGTCCAATAGATTTACCTCAGGAACCCAAAAAAATAATCGATCGTTATTTTATAAAATCTACCCAATTGCATTTAAAAAAGGTTGATCGAATCGTAACAACTACCAGGACCTATGCAGAAACTTCTGCAACCCTTGCTGGTTTTCCCTATACGGTCATACCAATTGGCATCAACACAGCAAGATATAAAGAACAGCTTGAACAATGCAGGCTTCGAGGTTGTATTCGAAAGGAACATGAAATACTCTTTGTTGGACGTTTAGTTGCAACCAAAGGCTTATGGTTTCTATTAGAAGCTATAGAGATTCTTTATACTAGAGGCGTTAAAGCTCATTTCACAATTGTTGGAACTGGTGAAGAGCTCCTCAGCCTTAAGTTATTTGTAACAACCCATAACTTAGAGAATATGGTGACCTTTGCAGGCCAAGTTGATGATCAGACCCTATCTGATCTATACAGTACTGCAAGTCTTTTCATCTTGCCATCTTTTGTTCGGCTCGAAGCCTTTGGTATTGTCCAACTTGAAGCCCTGGCCATGGGTGTTCCTGTTATAGCTTCTGACATGCCCGGTGTCAACGAAGTAGTCCAACGATCCGGTGGTGGCTGGCTTGTTCCACCTAAGAATCCAGAAGCTCTGGCAGAAAAAATCCAATATGCCTTGGAACATAAAGAAGAACGGTTAGCTCGAGCTCAGCAGGGACAAGAGTATGTATTTAAATATTATGATTGGTCAGTAATATCTGAACAATTTGAAAATTTGTACTACGAATTATTACAGCAAAAAGGTCACACCCTATGATTGATATTCGAAGTGATACGGTCACGAAACCGACTCAGGCTATGCGAAAAGCTATGGCAGAGGCTGAGGTTGGAGATGATGTGTACCGAGATGATCCCACCGTTAACGAACTCGAACGACTTGCGGCCTCTCTGGTCGGCAAAGAGGCAGCGCTCTTTGTTCCCTCAGGGACCTTTGGCAACCAGCTGGCCCTTTTTACCTGGTGCAAACGGGGCAGTGAAGTCATCCTTGGGGAGGATTGCCATATCATTCAGCATGAAGCAGGAGCCGCTTCCGTCATTGCGGGAGTACAAACCAGGCCCATACCGGCACCGACAGGAAGACTGAATCCTCAGGATATCGAAAAACGTATCCGCGGCAATGATATTCATTATCCGCCAACAAGCCTTATCTGTATGGAAAATGCCCATTCCTCTGGCTCAGTCGTACCGCTCCACGCCATGGATGAGGTCTACACCGTGGCACAATCCCACGGAATTCCCGTCCATCTTGATGGAGCCCGCATCTTTAATGCAGCGGTGAGTCTCGGTGTCGAAGCCAGGGAACTAGCAGCAAGGGCTGATTCAGTCATGTTCTGCCTTTCCAAGGGTCTCTGCGCGCCGGTGGGTTCTCTGCTGGCGGGCCCGGCGGCATTTATCGACCAGGCCCGCAAAAACCGAAAAATTATGGGTGGGGGCATGCGTCAGACGGGCATTTTGGCCGCAGCGGGGATTGTGGCCCTCCGAGACATGACTGGCCGCCTGGCAGAAGATCACCGCCGGGCCCGCCGTCTCGCCGAGGGCTTAAGCGCCATACCGGGGGTTCAGGTGGCCAAGGACCGGATGGACATCAATATGGTGTTTTTCTCTATCCCTGCCCTTGCTTCGCCAGAAAAGGGACAGCGTTTTATTGAACTTTTAAAAGAGGCAGGCATCCTCGCCAATCCACCTGAACAGGGGAACTTCCGCTTTGTAACCCATTACTGGATTGGCGACCCAGAGGTTCAGCAAATCATCGATGCTTGCAAACAAGCATTGACCCTTGTACAATAGGGTCTTCATTTTATTGTAGAGCAGGTTATTATGGGAGAATATCGATACGTCCGTCAAACTGAAAACATAATGAATTACATGTCCTTTGCAGGAAGTAGGCTGATAGTTTTCGAGGATTTCGAAGGTCATCGGGATCCTACCATCCGGTGGCTGAGCAATCATCCAGGGGATGCACTCATTTTTTTATCCAATGACATTATGGGAAAGC
This sequence comes from Gracilinema caldarium DSM 7334, assembly GCF_000219725.1. Classification (GTDB taxonomy): domain Bacteria; phylum Spirochaetota; class Spirochaetia; order Treponematales; family Breznakiellaceae; genus Gracilinema; species Gracilinema caldarium. The sequence goes on from NC_015732.1 coordinate 3,074,850, forward strand.
CCATTCTGGTTCCCTGGGATGTTAATATGGCAAAACAGTATGCATCCGATTTCTTTACCATCATCCCTTATACGGACTTTGAACGCAATCCCTACAAAGCCCTGAAAGCGGTTGTGGAAATCATGAACGTTCCCCCGGGCAGTCGCATTGAAATTCCACCGGAAACATCCTACCCATCCTTTCTTCGGTATGTAGACACCCTTCCCGATTACGATATTATCTGCCGGGAAGATGGTACCCATGCAGAAATTAAAGCGATGCGGGCTATTAAAGCTGCTGAAGAAATCGAGCGATATCGTACTGCTGCTCGTATTACCAACGAAGTGATCGATGAACTGGAAAAACAGATCAGGGCGGGTGCTTTTAAGACTGAAGTTGATGTAGCCCAATTTATTGAACGGGAAGGCCGGATGCGGGGTTGTGAAGGTACGGGCTTCGAAACCCTCGTGGCTGGACCCAAACGGAGCTTTGGCATCCATGCTTTTCCCAGTTATACCGGTGAACCCTTTGGAACCCAGGGACTTTCGATTATCGATTTTGGACTTAAATATGATGGGTACACCACCGATGTGACCATTACTGTAGCTAAGGGGCCCCTGAATCGGACCCAGGAACGGATGCTCAGTCTCGTAGAAAAGGCCTATAACCTGGCGGTTTCCCTGGCAAAGGAAGGGACTCCAACCAGGGATATAGCCCTCGCGGTGGATACTCATTTTGAAAAGGCTAAAAAGAAAATGCCCCATGCCCTGGGACATGGTATTGGAGTCGAGGCCCACGAAGAACCGGCTATACGAAGCCGATCCGACAATGAATGGGTTTTACAGCAGGGGATGGTCTTTACCCTAGAACCGGGACTTTATGACCCGGCCCATGGGGGCTGCCGTCTGGAAAACGATTTTATGCTGACCGAGAATGGCCTTGAACAGCTGACCAATTCCCGGATTATCAGGATCCCTGAATAAGAAGGCTCTGCAAGGCGCTTACGACTGGCTGGGCGGTTTTATCTGTCTCGGCCAGTAAGAGGCCTTCAGTTCCGTCTGGATTGGTAAAACGAATCGCCAGTTGGGGCGCTGAGGGGGTCAGCAGTTTTCTAATCCAGGATTTTTCCAGTATTAATCTTACTTCGATGATATGACTACGGGGAATGAAAATAGTTCGTTCCTTCGGTGCAGAACCTCCACCGCCGGACATTCTGCTTAAAAGCTGTATCCACCCTTCGTGGGGAAAATGATGGAACCGGAAGCCCCCATCGGTTGCAATAAGCAAGCCCCAGAGGGGGCCTCGAAATTCCTGCCAGCCCGTCATATAACAGCCCAAAGCATGGGCAAGTACCTTCTCCCCATGCAGGGTTTCATAGTCCCGCCAGAATTGAGCGGGATCATTTGTATCAAATTCCATGCAACTAGTCTAAAGCGCGAGCGGCTACTACGTCTAGTCCCAGATTTTTCCAATTTTTAATAATCACATCCCCCCGTTTTACCGGTGGTTTTACCTGGGTTTGGTAAATTGTTTTGAGTAGTTCATCAATATATTCTTTAGGACAAGGGATACTGGTCTTGACCGGAAGCCTGCGAGGATCACAGAGTCCATGCCGGCGCATCCGTTGAAGTATGGGATCCTGAGAAGCCGATTCAGAACAGGCCCCTGCAGGACCAAGACGACAGGTGGCGGTAACAACCCGTTTGGGGGCGGTGATTTCTTCGACCGCATAGACCGCACCACGGGGACAACGGTTACCCGTTACTTCCAATTCGCCCTTTTCTTTTTCAGTCACAGATAAAGAACATCCTATGGGACAAACGATGCAGGTTAATGAGCGCATCGGGAACCTCCTACAATAATGCCAATTCTAAGGCAGAGTCAGCGGTATACCCTTCCAGATCTTTAGGGCCAACGGTGAGGGTAATCATCTCAGAGGGCTGGATATGCCCTTTCTTTATGGATTTTATCACCCGGTTATCCAGGCGCAGTTCCAGTACCGCATCGTTCTTTACAATCATAGACCGGAGATATACCTTGTTATCCCGGGATGGATCCAGTTTTCCAGGATTAGCATAGCGAACGTTCGGACCAGCCTTAACCCGAACCTGATGGGCCGGTCGTTCGCCCCGGAGCCAGGCAGCAGCCTGTCTGCCAGCGAATCGGGACTCTTCTGCAACCCAGTCCACCAGATCATGGACATGCAGGACATTGCCACAGGCAAAGATGCCATCCACATTGGTCATGAGGGAGGCATCTACTATGGGACCATTGGTGGTGGGATGCAGTTCTACCCCTGCATCTTTCGAGAGCTCATTTTCCGGTACGAGTCCGACAGAGAGAAGTACCGTATCACAGTCGATACGGAAGGCCTTTTCCAGTACCAAAGCGCCATTTTCCATGGGGGTAACTTCAATACCTTCAACCCGGTCGTTCCCGAATATATTGGTGGTTTGGCAGGAAAGATAGAGGGGTATGTTAAAGTCATGGAGACACTGCACAATGTTTCGGGTTAAGCCGGAAGGATAGGGCATAATCTCAACAACGGCCTTAACATGACATCCTACCCAGCTCATCCTTCGGGCCATGATCAAGCCGATATCACCGGATCCGATAATAACCACCTCTTTGCCTGGAATATAACCTTCTATGTTAACCAGCCGTTGGGCAAGTCCTGCGGTGTACACCCCTGCAGGCCGGGCACCGGGGATACGGACATTCCCCCGGTTTCGCTCACGGCAGCCCATGGCAAGCACTATGGCCTTACTGATTATTTTGATAATACCATAATCCGGCGATGCACAGATGAGTTCCTTTTCATAGGGACCATGCTGAGCATTGATATCAGTAACTGTGGTTCCCAGATACACCACAATGTTTGATTGTGCTACCTGTTCTGCAAAACGTTCGGCAAACTCTGGTCCTGTCAGCTCTTCCTTAAACTCATGCAAACCAAACCCATTATGGATACACTGCATGAGGATACCGCCCAGGTGATCTTCCCGTTCAACAATAGCACAGCTGAAACCGGCCTTATCAATTTCCAGGGCTGCTGCCATCCCGGCTGCACCGCCCCCAATAACTACCGCATCGTATCGGAGTTCTTTCATAATTCACCCTCCAGCACCCGACTTGCTCCGCCATGTTTCGTAATTTCATCATAGGAAAGTCCGGTTTCACGCATAATGATTTTAATAATTTTAAAGGTGCAGAAGCCGCCCTGACACCGCCCCATCTGAGCCCGGGTAAAATACTTAATCCCATCCAGGGTGGTATGTCCCTGCCGGATTGCTTCTACAATTTCTGCTTCCGTAACCTGTTCACAGCGGCATACCATGTTACCCCATGCTGGATCCTTGGCAATAAGGGCATCGAGTTCATAGGGGGTGAGTTCCCGAGCCCGGGGACGCCGTTCAACAAAGGGATCCCAGTCAGCCTTTTCAATTAACTCAAGACCTACAGATTTGAGAAGATCTTTAACATACTCCCCTATGGCTGGGGATGCTGTAAGACCCGGCGACTGGATACCAGCGACCTGAATAAAGGCTGGTGCAATTTTAGAGGGTTCGATATAGAAATCCTCTTCTAAAACCGGTCGAAGTCCCGCAAAGTTGGTAATAACATCGTTCCGGCTGAGGGCGGGCACCATTTTACGGCCCGAGTCCAGTATCTGTTCAAGCCGTTCAGCGGTGGTGGAAAAATCCTCTTTATTTTCTGTTATATCTGCAGTAGGACCTACAAGTACCGTGCCTTCTACCGTTGGGATAACCAGCATACCTTTGGAAACCGAGGTAGGTACGGGGAAAATAACCCGCTCAGGCCGAGCTTTCGTAAGCCGGTCCAGAAGGTAATACTCACCCTTCCTGGCCTTAATGGTAAAGGATTCACCGCCAAAGATACGGGATACCTCATCAGCATAGAGACCTGCCGCATTTACCACATAACGGGCACTAATCTTTCGGCCATCTTCCGCAGTAACAACCCACTTATTATGGGGCACATCCCGTTCAGCCTTTTCCACTTTGTAGTTGGTAAACACATGAACCCCATTTTTCATAGCCGACTCTACCAGGGCAAAGACAAACCGATAAGGTTCAACGATGCCCCCGCCAGGAGCATAGAGACCACCAACTACATCGGGAGAAAGCTTTGGTTCTAGTTCTAGGATCCGTTCCCGTGAACACAGCTCAATACCAATAACCCCGTTTTCGACACCCTGCATATATAAGTGTTCTACGGCTTTCATCTCATCCTCATGGAGGGCTGCCACAATGATTCCACAGCGTTTAAAAGGAAAATCCAATTCCCGCATGAGCCGGTCAAACATCAGGTTACCCTGAATTTCAAGCCTTGCCTTTAGATATTTTTTATTATGATGAAAACCGCCGTGTACAATCCCCGAATTAGCCTTAGAAGTGCCGAAGGACACATCGGCTGCCTTTTCGAGTACGGCGACCTTCACCTTATAGGCCGAAAGTCGGCGGGCGATATTGGCACCCGACACACCGCACCCGATAATTGCCACATCATAATCGGGTATTCCGTTACTGCCGGGCAGTTTGCTCATGTCTGGATTTAAATTGTGAGTAAAGATAGTTGTCATGATTTCCCTCGCCCAGTAGTATACACCGGAATTCCAATGGGCTGTGGTATTTTCATACTATTTTTTTAATTTGATGTACAATACAATAGGATATATTGATGCATACACTGGATTATAAACGGCTTTTTATTGGTGAAGTAGAATTTGAACGGGACTCTGACCGTTGGATCCCCTGGGCAAAGGAACATGGTTGTAAAGCTATTATTTTGTATCCTGTGGATGAACTTTTTACCTTTGGACGGATGGGAGATCATGTAACAGGCCGCAGAAGGAAATTAATAGAACTGGCTCAACAACATGAACTTCAGATTGAAGAAGGAGGTTTTTGCCTGTCCCGTTTTTTACCCCGCCGGCTCTTTATGAATAATCGGGACCTTTTTCGTATGGTTGAGGGTAAGCGAGTCGCTGATGTAAACTTTTGTCCAACAAACCCCGAAACTCTAGAAATTATCAGCAACCAGGCTCGGCGTTTCTTTCAATATCGCAATGAACATAGGATGTTCCACCTTTGGCCTGACAGGGGCCCCGATGAAGGCTGGTGCTCATGTCCTACCTGCCGAGCTTTTACTCCCTTTGAACAGACTCTAATTGCCATCAATACCTTAGCTGATGTTTTAGTAAAAATAAACAGTTCAGCAGGGCTTTCATATTTAATCAGCGATGGGGCCGAGAGCACTTTGCATTGCAGACCAAACATGTTTCCCCTACCCTATCCTCAAGATGGTCCAGAATTAGAACGGGACGGGTGGGCCATCGCCGGGCCTAAGCTGAAATCACCAGTCCTTCCCGGGCCATCATAATCTGCATTTCTGTTTTCCCAGCAATACGTTTTTTATACTCTGTTTCTAACTCTTCTAATTGTTGATCTGTCCGGTTCGGATCATGATGGAATAAGACCAGTTGTTTCACCCCAGCCTTATGGGCTGAATTTATAGCATGCTCAAAAGATGAGTGCCCCCAGCCAATTTTTCCTGCTTCGTATTCCTTTTTTGTATATTGGGTGTCGTGAATAAGAACGTCTGCATCTTTAAAAAACCAAAGTATTTTTTCATTCTCCTCCCGGGCAGCTAGTTCTCCTTCCCGAGCAGCATCCTCATCATAGGAAGGGTCATTGGGATCAGTAGGAAACACATTACGGAAGGGCTCATTATCATAGGCAGTAATGATACTTTTACCCTCATATTCAAATCGATACCCAAGACACAGAATTGGATGGTTGAGGTACTTAGTACGCACCGTAAGACCATCTCCCAAATCAAGTTGGGTTTCTTTAAGTTGGTCATAGGTGATATCCGCGGCTAACTCGCTTTGACGGACTGGCCAGTAACGGTAAGAAAGCTGTGCTCCAATAATTGATTCCAGGGTTTCATCCTCATAGGAAACGGGACCACGGATCCGGAGTTTAGTGCCTGGGATAAATATCGGTGTGAACATGGGAAAGCCCATAATGTGATCCCAGTGGGTGTGGGTGATAAAAATATCGGCATTGATGGGGCCCTTTTTAAAATCATTAGCCATAAGCCAATCCCCTAGGGGCTTTACCCCGGTGCCAAGATCAACAATGATCAACCGATCATCGGCCCGTATCTCGAGACAAGAGGTATTTCCTCCAAACTTTACCGTCGCTGGTCCTGGACAGGGGATAGAACCCCGATCACCCCAAATCCGTACTGAAAACATAGTGTTACCTTTTACTCAATTTTAAGGAATATTTTTGCCTTTTCAATTTCTTGATTTACTACCGCTTCTATCTCATCAAAAACATCCCGTTCCAGCCCCAGATATTCCCAGACCGAAGGATCAATTTTTTCTGGATATCGGTTTCCGGAAAACCCTATCTCCATAACTGAGGCAAAGCGGTTTGCTAAAACAACTGAGTACAAGACATCCTTATGGGGACCTGTATATTCCAAATATGAATGATGATAGGCAATTGCGTCCCCTACGGCCCCTTCGAGTTTCCATGCCTTTGCAATCATAAACCCTGCTGCGGCATGGTTCATACCTATAATTTTATCCTCTGCTCGATGCAGAGAAATACGTTCCCGGTCAGAAATACTCACTGCCATAACATATTCTTTGGAAAGTACTGCATTGATCGGTATCTTTCCAATGTCATGCAAGAGCCCCGCAGTAAAGTATTCTTCAGCCTGCTTCGGATCTACTCCGCGCTTTTTCGCAACGACCTTAGCAGCAACCCCAACACAGAGGGAGTGCCGCCAGAAACCATCCATATCCAGAGCCTGAAAATCCTTTTTTGAGGTTAAATTCCGAAGTACCGCACTGGATAGGGCTAAGTTTTTAACCGTATTAATTCCCAGCATGATGATAGCTCGGACCAAACTTGTAACCTGTTGACCTAATCCATAATAGGCAGAGTTAATCAGTTTTAGTACCCGTCCTACGAGGACTGGGTCCAAAGAAATAACCTGGTTTAAATCAGCCGGACTCGTCTTTGGGTTATTACAAACCTCCAAAACCTTCGCAACCGTTGTAGGCAGACTTGGCATATTTTTTATATAGGCTTGTATTTTCCGCTCTGCATCCTCACTCACGGGATCCTCCATCTGAAACAAGGCCTTTAACAACAGTATTAACTTTTTTTTCGATAACATGGGTTAAATCTTTATCAGGTAATATCTTTGCAAGGCCACTTAAATATGCCAGAGTTTTTGCAACCGATTTAGGATCCGGTTGTTTCGTTTGAGAGACCGTATCCATAGACTCCCCAGGAAGTCCTTTTTTTTCTGCCAGGGATTTTAATAACCCCTTATGTCCTTCTAGTTTATCAATCACATATTCCATTTTAAGACGGACTTCACTTGCCTTAAAAGCCCGTTTTTGTTCTTCTGGCAATTCTTCTGTAAGATGTTTTAAATATTGGAATAGATCTAACATCGCCCTTTCTGAAAGCGCTCTATTATCTACAATTATATCATTCTGATTGGTAATAGGATCATTAACAGATTCTTCAACATTCATTTCTAAAGGGGAACCAATATCCTGACTTATTTCTTCCGAAGGTTCAGAGCTAAATTCTAGAGGTTCTTCTTCATCATCTAATATGATGTTTTCATCCCAAAGATCCTCTTCTGGTAATTCACTGGGTAAGGTTTCTGGATATTCAAGAAGTTGGTCATCTTCACTTAGTTCAGGAAGATCTGCCTCATGAGGGTATTCTAATAATTCAGCCATGCTATCTTCATCGAGAGTAGCAGCAGTCTGATCCAAACCGGGCAATTCGGTGAGACATTCTTCTTCTGGGACCTCTTCTTCTGGTTCTTGTTTATGATCCCAAGTATCAGGTTGATAAGTTGGTTGTTGTGTATAAGGTACAGATCTTTGCAAATCAGGTTGTACTGCTGGGGTGTGTGGTACAGAGAATCCAGATGGAGGTGATGGATATGATTGTTGTGGTTCAGATGGTGTTGAAACCACTGGTTGTATAGGTTCAGAGCTAGCTGGTGAAACAGAGGGCTGAGTAGAAACTTGTGAAGCCATCTGCGGTATGGATGATGGTGAGGCTGAGGGCATCGAAAGCACCTGAATCGGTGGTATTGGGGGCATAGGTGGCATGTGAGACATTTGAGACATCTGAGGTACAGGAGGATATGCACTAGGGCTTACTGGTTCAGAGGCGACTCGATTGGCTTCCCCCTCAGAGAGTTTGGGGGATGGTGGTTTTGATTGGGTTTGATCTTCCTTGGGTATTTCGGAGACTGATCTTTCCCCAGGTAATTCAGTCGGATACTGGGATCGGGCTTCCTCTGGTTCCACAAGTCCTTCAAAAGCCTTCTGTGGTTCTGGGTTTTCATCGAAAATTGAATAGGTCTCATCATCCAGAATTAATTCATCATCTTCTTCTGGTTCCTCAATAGATTCTTCGATTTCCTCAATAAATAAGTTATCCGTATCTTCATCTACCGGGATAGAATCGATAGCACTAAGTAGTAGGGGGTTCGCTTCATCAGCAGCCTCTGTTGGATTAATTTCTTTATTTTGTTTAAGGGCTTGAAGATTTCGTTCCCAGATTTCCTGAAGGGAAGCAGAATAGGCCCGGACTGCATCTTCATAGAGTTCCAGAGATTTATTGAGGTTAGACAAATCCTCTGAAGTAGCTCGCTTCCCTTGCAAGTTAATAAGGGTGTCGGCGGTTTTTACCGCTTTTTCCATATCACCGGTTTTCTTATGGATTTCTGCTAAGGCAGCAAGGGCTTCTACATCCTGAGGATTATCCTTTATAAGCTCTTCAAATATTGTTATTGCATGAGCCTTATTTCCTGTCTCAACATAGAGACGGCCAAGCATCATTTTTGCATTTCTATCCTGAGGTTTTCTTCGTAAGAATGCCAGAATGCGCTCTTCGGCTTCTCGATATTCCTTCCGTTGAAAATGAAGATCCGCCAGATCAAGATAAAAGGAATAATTACCTGGTTCAATAGCAAGAATTCGTTCAAAACAGGCTTGTGCTTCAGCATCCTTTCCTATAGCTCTATATGCCGCACCTTGGATCCTCAAAGCCTGAAGATTGTCCGGATCCCATTCCAGAGCACGGGTAGCCTGCTCCAACGCCTCCGGATATCGTTGGAGTTTTAGATAGAGAGCCCCAAGATTTATACGTACCTCTGTACTATTGGGCACTAGTTTTACCAGCTTTTCCAGTTCGATAAGTGCATCACCCTGGTGTCCTATGGATTCGAGTGCATGTTCCAGATTGACAACTGCTTTTACATATTTTGGGTCCACCTCTATTGCCTGTCGGTAATTGGTAATCGCATCATTAAATTTACCCTGATCAGCAAAAACCACCCCGATATTATTTCTGGCTTCAGCATTAAAGGGATCTATTGAAAGTATGCGGTTAAATATTTCAAGTGCATCCGAGTGGCGGCCCTGTTTAAGACGGAGGATCCCTAGGTTATTGAGCGCTTCTACCCAACCGGGTCGAGACCGAAGGGCTGCTTCATATTCACGGACAGCTTCATCAAATTTACCCTTAGATTCCAGAGCTAGACCATAATTAAAATGAAGGACTGGATTGTTCCGATCAAGGCTTAAGCCCTTCTGAAATATGGCAAAGGCTTTTTCTGATTCCTGCAGTCGGTCATACATGGTTCCAAGGTTGTTGTAAGCAGGGACATACCGAGGATCCAGCTCAATAACCTTCGCATAGGCCATTGATGCCGCCTTATAATTGCTGAGCTGTTTATACACATTGCCAAGATTGTAATAAAGCTCTGGTCTGGTTGGATCTAGTTCTATTGCCCGTTCCAGGGCATCTAAGGCTTTATTTAAATCTTCTTTTTTCCGGTAGATGACTGCAATATTATTAAGTGCTTCTAGATCATCAGGGTTACTTCCCAATAGGGAATGAAACACATCAAGGGCTTCATCATATTTTCCCGACTTGGCATAGGTAGACCCTAAAAGTAGTAAGGCTTCCCTATCATTTTTATTCTTCGAAAGATAATATTTTAAGAGACGCTCCGCTTCAGCATGGTCACCCACCCGGGACGCGCCTCGGGCACGATCCATTATATTTACTGATTCTACTGGGCTCATCGTTCCATCCTTAATGGGCGTCCTGCCACCTCCCGTGATAATGCCCCAATGTGGGCAGGACTTGCCTTATCATAGGCAGCAACTGAAAAATAGTATACCCTACCATTCTGCAATCCGTCGATAACAATCGAAGTTCTCAGTCCTACATCGATAGGGGAAGGGCCCAAAACCGCGTCAGTTCCAAAATAAGTACCAGATGCTGTACCATAATATACAACATAACCGGCCAAATCTCTGTCTGGACTTGGTTTCCAGAGCAACTCAACAGCTCCATCCCTGGCTATAGCCTGCACCATAGAAGGTGGCGGTGGTGGAAGATCTGGTTCATAGAAGATAGAAATACTGTTCAGTCGAGGTGTAGATTCTCCCGTATCGGAAGGATAGAGATGAGCTTTTATTTGAATATACCGACCTCTGGTTTCCGCTTTTAGTAAAACACTACTTTCAATGGGAATCCAAGAGCTAAAATCATCATCTGTCCACTGATATGGATTATTCGAAGTTCGGATAAATAATTGCACCTGGGGAGGTACGGCCCCCTCTTTTGGGGCGCGTACATCAGCGACAATTTTAAAAACCCGAGAATCCGTATATCCTAGATCCAGTGATTTGCTTACCATATAGCCACCGGAAAGTGGGTATTTCGTATCCTGTACTGTTTCCAGGTACATAGGTAAGATACGAACATGATCGATAAGTCCTGAATAACGCTCACCGAGGATAAATACTCCACCATCACCAATTTTAGGAGTATATATTTCTCCTCCCGGTTTCTGAGATTTCGTTGTATAGACAATTGCTTCTACATTACCATTGACCAGGTACTCAAGCGATCCTTGGTTAGCATCATAGCGGATCATATGATGACTCCAGGTTCGTGGTATCAGTTTCTCAATACCTTTTAAATAAATGGTAATCCGGTTTGTATCATCTACGGATGTAAAAAAATCGTTAAAAATCCATTCTATTGAGTTGGTTCCAACCTGACACCGGATCCGCTGAAAGAGAGACTCTCCCCGTAGTGTTTTTCGACCTGAAGACCAGGTTAAAATTTGCTCACCCTTAGCTACATTTGCAGGATACAGCCAAAAATCGATGGTAAAGTCTTCGATACGGGAACCAGATGCAAAAAGAGCCCCCGGTTTAGGTTTGATAAAAAGGCCGCTCTGTTCTAAAGTAGCAGTTGGAGCAAGGGAAATCCCAGAAAACAAGGCCGCTCCAGAACCGAATCGAGCCTGACTACTCTCGGATCGTAAAACAGAACTACTCGTTGTTACAAGATAATGTCCTGTTACATCAGCAAATCGGTCTGGACCAGATTCATCAAAGGTAAGTAAAAGATCAGGAACTATATTCATCGGTTTGCGGGAAGATAGTATGATTGCATGGGAGGTTGGTATCTTAGATTCAATCTCAACACCAACCAGAGCTTCAATATTATTCCAGGATTCCTTTCCCCCCAGCTGAAGGACCTGTTCCTCTGCATTTAGCGTGAGTGATGCTATACAAAAGAGTATAATACAATGGCCCTTCATAACTATTTATTTTCCTTTTAATTACCAGTATCTTACTATTGTAAGTATCGGATTGTTTTATGGTGAACCGCAGTCAAAATATAGAACATTATACCCGTCTTAGGGCCTTCGTGAAAGAGGCACCCCTTGAACCTGGGGTCTACCTCATGAAAGATGAAGCAGGGACTATCATCTATGTGGGAAAAGCTAAGGTACTGCGAAATAGGCTTACATCATATTTCAGCGGTGAAAAAGATGTAAAAACCCGAACCCTCCTTACCCATGTGCGTTCTATCGAAACCATCATTGTAGCCAGCGAATACGAAGCCCTGCTCCTTGAAAACACCCTGATAAAACAACACTCACCCCGATATAACATCAACCTAAAGGATGGAAAAACCTACCCGGTGGTCCGCATCACCAATGAAGATTTTCCACGATTGTTTCGAACCCGATATATTGTGCAGGACAGATCCCGCTACTTTGGCCCTTTCCCGAATGTTCAGGCCCTCGATACGATGCTGTATCTTATCGAAACCCTCTTTCCCCTGCGGAAATGCAAGGTGCTTCGGGACCGATCTCACCCTTGCATGTATTACCACATCGGTCGTTGCAGTGCTCCCTGTGCAAAAAAAATCAGCAAACCCGAATACCTGAGCCTCATTGAAAAGGCTATACAACTACTTACTGGAAATACTGAAGATCTACTTGTAAAGCTAACCAAGGAAATGGAAGAAGCCGCAGCCCAACTCCATTTTGAACGAGCCGCCCAATTACGGGACGCTATCAACAGCATTCAACAAATCATGGCAATCAGTACGGTTGTCGATTTTGATGAACAAAGCAGGGATTATATTGCCTGGGCAGAATCGGGCATTCTGAGTACCTACACTGTTTTTAGCATGCGGGGTGGCAAAATGACCGGAAGAGAACTCTACCGCACCCGTTCTGCAGCAGATTCAGAAGAGTCTTTAATCCAGTTTATGCTCGCGTACTACAGCCTTGATAGGCCTCCGCCGCCTCAGGTCTACATCAATCTGAATCTTACTATGATAGATACGATTGTTACAGCATTAAAAGAACGTTTTGGCTATGCACCGGAGATCCGATTGCCAGATGAAAAACGACATGAGGCGGTTCTTGCCATGGCATACCAGAATGCGAAGGAGGACGTACTCAAACGACAGAAGGAGCGTGGTGCTGGACCTGCTCTTGAGGAATTACAGCGAATCCTCGCTCTGCCTCGCTATCCCGAACGGATTGAAGGTTTTGATATTGCCCAATTAGGGGGTAAGCATACCGTTGCATCCCTTATTTCCTTTAAAAATGGGATTCCTGATAAAAAGAATTACCGTTATTTTAAAATTCGGAGTCTCCATGGAGCTATCGACGATTTTGGAGCCCTTCGTGAGGCCGTATCCCGGCGATATTCCAGGCTTTTGGCCGAACACGAAGAGCTTCCGGATCTTATATTGATTGATGGAGGTATTGGGCAGGTGAATGCCTCCAAAGGAGTTTTAGATGCCCTTAATATATCAGTACCTGTGGTAGGGCTTGCAAAACGGAACGAAGAACTCTGGCTTCCCGAAGCCAAAGAACCAATCCGTCTGGACGAACGGTCGGAAGCACTCAAGGTACTCCAACATGTTCGTGATGAAACTCATCGCTTCGCGACTGCTCTGAACCAACGGCTCCGAAGCAAGGACCTGTCCCTATCCCATCTGGTTGCAGTACCCGGTATCGGTCCACGAAAGGCCGCGACACTCATAAATCATTTTGGATCTCTTAAAGCCATTGCAGAGGCGAGCCCACAGGATATTATTCATCTGATTCATTGTTCCGAAGCAGTGGCCCTTGCAGTACAAAAAGCTTCAATTGAAGCAGAAATCAACCAAACCACCGTTTCAGAACAATTCGGCTACCATACACGCGTTGGTCAGTCAGATATCGCAGCCAGTCTCGCCGCAGAGGCTGCTGAATGGTATAACAAAGAGGGCAAGCAGGATTAATCCAGCTTGTCCCACTCTTGTTATCATATACCGTATTTAGTGTTTTTCTTTTATTTTCTCTTTTTCTTTAATAATCTTAGATTCCAGTTTATCCATCATTTTATCAATAGCTGCATTCAATTCAAAATCATTTTCCTTTACATGAACCGACACACCCCAACGGAAATTAACTGTTGCTTCTGCTGTAAAGTCCTTATCCTTGGTCAAGGTTATCAATAGATCTACAATCATATTTTCCGCATTTGGAATGCGGGCGATTTTTTTATCCAGATATTCTCTGGAACCATCCCAAAGGGTAAAATGAACGGCCCTTACATCGATGTTCATGCTTGCCTCCTATGGCGCGTATTATAACCGCTCCGAAGCGGCCTGAGCTGTTCCCTTAGGATCTGGTATAGGATGAACCTAGATCCAGTTCCTTTCGGTACTTGGCTACGGTTCTTCGGGCGAGCGGAATCCCCCGTCGTACGAGCAGATCCGCAATATCCTGATCGGACAGGGACCCCTCTTCACTCTGGATAATCTCACGGATGATTTCCTTTACAGCCTCCTTTGAATATCTGGAACCGGAAGAACCGGCTCCGCTAATAGAATTAGTAAAGAAATACCGTATCTCAAATATACCCCATTCAGTCTGGACATATTTGCCATTGGCAATCCGTGAGACCGTGGTCTCATGGACACCGATTTCCTGGGCTATGTCCTTTAAGGTGAGGGGGGCTAGGTATTTCGGCCCCTTAGCAAAAAAAGCCCGCTGGAATTCCACAATGGCCCGCATCACCTTAAGCAAGGTATGATTCCGTTGATTTATGGACCGTATGAACCAACGAGCTTCTTTGATATTTTCTCGGACAAAGTCCCGCACCGGTTTCTCACCATCCTTTCCATCGGAAAGTTTCATAAAAAAGGGGTTAATCCCCAAAACCGGTATCTCTTCATCATTTAATATAATAACAAATTCATCATTTTTCCTAATAACCTGTACATCGGGTGTTACATAGCGAACTTCGGAAGTATCGAATTGGCGACCAGGGAAGGGAGATAGTTCTTTAATATGTTCCAATATTTCTTTAACTGCTTCCTCGCTCCGTTTGATTTTTTTTGCCACCTCAGTAATTTTACCCCGTTCAAGCAGTTCAAGATGTTCTAGGGCTTCAAGTATACCATCGGGGGAATCGGGCATTAGTTGGGCCTGTACCATGAGGGATTCCTTGTAATTGGTGGTACAGGTTCCTTGAGGGTCAAGTCTACGCACTAGATCCAGGGCTACAGCAATCTTCGCGGGGTCTTCATTTTTTAGAAGTACATCAATCGGTTCTTTATGAAAACCATCAGCATCAAGATTCTGAATAAGGAGTTCCCCAATACGACGGACATCATCATCAATAGGCTGCAGCCTGAGCTGCCAGAGCAGGTGTTCCTGCAGCGTTTCAGGCCGGGATAGAGCTCCTTCTATAAATTTTTGCTGTTCATCCGCATCCTCATCGGTACCACGCCGGGTAAAACCGCTGTCGGATGTGGCTTCAAAATAATCATCCTCTTCTTTGACTTCTTTTATAGCTGAATCAAGAGAAATAGTGGTTTTGTCTTCGATAACTTCCAAGGCAGGATTTCGCTCCAGCTCTGCCTGTATGGTCTCCCGCAGATCAACGACCGGTAACGCCATCAGTTTTATAGACTGATAAAGCTGGGGGTTCATTTTCAGTCGTTGTTCTTGTATAAAAGTAGGCCTCTGAAGCTGCACTCAGCACTCCTTACATAACCGGTGGTCGAAACACATGATGTATCTTAACAACCAGTAAAAGATCTCTCTTTAAACTATTGTGTCATGGACCAAATTTGTCAAGCAACCGTTGACCATATGCAACCAGTAGCCTAGTATCTTGAGCGTCGAGAAGGAGAGTAGGATGAAAACTATAAAAGAGCGGCTTGATGCCCTTGGAACACATATTCCAGACATTTTATTACCTAATAAAGATATAGATCTTAAATCCTGGGCAGTCATTGCCTGTGATCAGTTTACTCAAGACAGTTTTTTTTGGGATGGCCTCGCCCAACAAATCGGGGAAAAACCATCTCTCCTTTCAATGATTTTCCCGGAAATATATTTGGAAGATACAGACAAAGCGGCTCGGATTATGAAGATCCGGCAAGCGATGAAAAAGGCTATTACATCAGACTATTTTGATGAACCTGTTCATGGTATGATTTATGTAGAACGGTCAACACCCCACCGACCCTGTCGGCGTGGACTGGTACTGGCCCTCGACCTGGAGCACTATGATTGGCATCCAGAGGCACAGCATCTCATTAGGGCTACTGAAGGCACCGTTCAGGAACGTCTTCCCCCTCGTATCGAAATCCGTCGAGGAGCCCCACTTGAAAGTCCTCACATTATAGTTCTCATCGATGACCCAGAACGTCAGCTTATAGAAGGCCTTGGAAAACGGGCAAAAACAAAACCATACCGATACAGCACCCAACTCATGGCCGATGCAGGTAGAATTACCGGTTGGGTACTTGATACTCAAAAAGACTTTGAATATCTTGCAGAACATTTAGAACGACTCGTACGGCAAGCAATTGCCAGAGATGGAAGGACAAGCCCATCCGCAGAACCTTTTCTCTATGCAGTTGGGGATGGAAACCATTCACTTGCTACTGCTAAAGCGGTATGGGAAGAATATAAAGCAACCCATTATCATGAACCGGATATTATGGAACATCCAGCCCGATATGCTTTGGTAGAACTGGAAAATCTCTATGATGAAGGTATTGAGTTTGAACCAATCCACCGTCTTCTCTTTGGGACTAGCTTGAAAGAAATTGAACAGCTCTTACAAAAGGAACTTTCAGCAAAAACTAAAATAATTGAAGACATTGGACACCTCACTGCATCCCTTACTGAGCCTTCAGCCCATACCATTCAGTATGGGCTGGTTTCGAAGGATGGCCTGAGGCTTATTTCAATCTCTGGTACTGCAATTGCTACTGCGCCGATCCAGCCAGTCCTTGACCGTTTTATTAGTGAAAATCAGGGAAAACTTACCATCGATTATATCCATGGGAGCCGGGAAACTACCAATTTATCCCTCGCCGCTCCAGACAGAGTTGGAATATTGCTGCCACCGGTGAGTAAGGGGGATCTTTTCGTAACCGTCGGAAAATCTGGCCCCTTACCCAGAAAAAGTTTTTCCATGGGAGAAGGGATAGAAAAGCGCTTCTATCTTGAATGTCGGAGGCTTTTTGTGTAATATAAGACCACATCGCCGGCGTGGTGAAATGGCAGACACGGTAGACTCAAAATCTACTGATCGCGAGATCGTATCGGTTCAAGTCCGATCGCCGGCATATGCAACAACGGGAGGTCCATTGAATGGACCTCCCGTTTTTTTTAGGACGAACTTGTACCGAAGGGGCCGCCGAACGAAGGTGAGGAAGAGGGGCCAGGATGGCCCCGGCAGGCCCCGCAGGCGGCCTGGAAGTCCGAAGCAGGATGCTGAGGACTGGAAGGCAAGTCCGATCGCTATCAAAAGTAGGATGGTTATTCAGAGAGATCTATTCAGCAGTATAGTAATGCAGAAAAGCTAAGGCATACTGCTGGATATTTTCAAAATAGGTTCGAATAAACAAGCTGAGTTCCACGCCTACAAACCGATAATGCCAGCTTTCCCATCGATAGCCAGTTACAGATTCCATATTTTCTGGATATGAAAGGGACCATCCATACCGCCAGGCATTTTGTTCCAGCCAGCGGCTCTGGGCTGTCTTTGCAAAGGAGTCATCGATACTCCCAAAATCGACAGCTAGCCCTAGCTGATGCTGGCTGTGTCCCGGTTTCGCAGATTCCCTATCAGCCGCTGCCTGTCCCATCGTTTTAACATTTCGTTCATAAACCTGTTTCTGGTACTGATAACTACGATAACAGGAAGAGACAACCAATGTCACCCCATCAACCTTTGCAGCTTGGGCCATACTATTAAGCGCAAGAGAGGCCGACTTTCTTAGTTGTAAGCCCGAACGGTTTAATAGATATGAACCACTGGTTAACGTAACTAAATCGCTGGGTTCGTATTCAGTGTCCAAAGCATGATGTTTATCGACCAAACGCCATAGATAGTGGTCTTGGGATGTAATTGTTGTAATTGCTTTAATGAAGTTTTCAGGATTGGCTCTCATTTCATACAAGAGTTTTTCTTGAATAGTTAGAGGCACTTTGGCAGCCTCAAGGGCTTTCTGAAGCTTTAGTTCTGCTTCCGCACTTCTCTTTTGAGCAGAAACAGGAATACAGCCCATCAATACAAAAAAAGACAAGATAATATAACGAAATATTTTCATCATTCTGCTATCGGACTTCGTTCAAAGAACGTATTATCGGAAAAAGTTCAGGGAAACCGGTAGAATCGATAGCCATCCTGACAATTTCACTGGGATTCATAATATAGAGCCGATGCCCCCGCTCTTGCCCTATCTCCACTGCAGACATGAGAACCCCAAGACCTGAAGAAGAAAGACTGGAAACTCGAGCCATATCTAAAACAAGATTCGTTCGTTCAATGAGATTATACACCCGTTGTTGAAAGTCACTGTAGGTATATGAATTCACCGTACCAATGATTTCAAGCATTACATAGGTATCCCCTTGACGTTCAGTAATATTGAGATGGTCCATATAACCTCCTATAAATTACATAAACTTTATAGCAAGTATCGTAATATCATCATTAATTTCCTGGGAGATAAATTCGATTACATCTTCATTCAAGAACCGGACTATACGCTCCGCTGAAAGGCTTCGATTTTCCAGAAGACTGGCCTGTAGCCGCTCTTTCCCAAAACGCACGCCCCGGACCGATTCTGCATCGATTAGACCATCGGTCGTTACCAACAAAATATCACCTGCTTTAAAACCTGCTTTACGCACGTTTATATAAGGGGCAATATCCTTAACAAATCCAAGTACTTTTCCAGCACCTTGAATCTCAACAGGATTGTTATAAGAGGAAGACAAAAGCAACATGGTAGGTATACCACAGTTGATATAATAGAGACTCCGTTCATTAAAATCGAATAATCCGATAAATCCTGCAAAGAAGGTCCCCCGGGGAAGGTATTCCTTTATAAAACCGTTTACCCGGATAATAAGGGTCTTAAAATCCTTCGTTTCTTTTAAATAGGTCCGTATGATTGATTTTAAAATAACCATGGACATACTGGCATTTAAACCCTTCCCCGATACATCTCCCATAACACAAATATAACGATCCTTGGTAAGTCGGATAAAATCAATAAAGTCACCACCCAACTTACGGGCAGAACGGGTCATAAAAGAAATATCCGCATGGGGGTGCTCAATCCTATCTATATTTTCCTGAAGAGATTGAATAATCTGTTCAGAGTATTCAAGCTCCCGGTCCACGGTCATAACGAGCGATTCCTGCGCAATATTTTTTAAATAATAGGCAGTAACGAACAGCTTCCCATAAATACGTCGTAATGCATCATAGTCATAATCGAGGAATTCTGCCCCATTTGATTTTGCTCCCAAGAGGAGAGCTCCAATAACAGATCGGCCATCCCGAAGCAGAACCAGAGCATCTGCATTATATTTATCCAGCAATGCAAGCAGCTCTTCCTTGACCGTGTGATAATCATAATTAGTGATTATTTCTGTTTTAATAAGAATCGAAACATCTTCATTTAATAGATGATCGATACCAGGGCTCTTTCTTGGTATGTAAGATTTTTCATCTTGCAAAGCATTAGAATTGGATCTAATTAAAACGAGTTGTTCTTCATCATTTTCAATAAAAAGATGAACCGATGAACAGCCCATGTTTTTTTGGATTCGTTGTAAAAACTCAGTGATTACTGCATCACGCCCCAGTGAATAGTCAAGTTTAGACAGGTCTTCTTCGAGCCGTTCTGCATAGGCGCCACGCCCCTGAAGTAGGGCTTTAAATCGAGCTCTGAGTTTTCTACTGATGACATCCACGACAAGGAAGATAACAACTCCGACAAAAAATAGGATTATAAATGATGAACCATGAAACAATAAATATGCTATTGTATAAAGTATACCGCTGATACCCCCAACAACAAGTGAATACAGGATAAATGAGAAGAGAGAGCTTGCAACCGCCCGTACATCAATAAGCCTTGTAATAGAAACCCCATACCCAAGAATTAATGCAAGCAGAGTTCCACCGAGCATCATAAATGGATAGGTCCATACAAGACCAAATTGAACGGGTAACAATACTGCAAGAGTAAAATTGATAACATATCCAATACAAAGCCCGATTATTACTAAAAGGGTTTGTAATTTAAATATTTGACTCCTAAAAAAGAGACGCCGTACAAATAGTATTATTCCGCTTATAATACCAAGAGAAAAACCACCTACAGTAACAGGAATAAATAAGGGGCCCCTCACATGAATCAATTCACCTGCTTCATAGGTTGCCTGAACTTCATATAAATCTGAAAAGAGAATAACTATGGCAAATCCTGCCCATAATAACAATCCCAAGGTTCGTAATACACTAAGATTCTTTTCATAGGGAAAAGAGAGAGCTAGTAAAAACACAAGGATATGCGTACCAACAATAGCGGACGCAGTTAATCGAATAAAAAATAGGGCGACTCCTGCATAACGTGATATAGCAGCTGAGTAACCAGCACCTAGACTAAAGGCTGCAACAGCCGCCGCAAAAAAATAATAAAATATTAATTGTGTATTCTGTGTATCAGATCGACGAAAGCGAACTCGAAAACCATATACAAGTAAAAACGCAGAAAGAGCATAATTTAAAATAGAAATTATCATTTTTTACTCCTGAACTTTTGCTACCAGAACTGTTACGTCATCTCGAAGTTTCGTCCCTGAGGCATGGGTAATTACCAGATCCGACAGTTTCTGGACAAATTCCTGAGCTGAACAGCGGGACTCCTCAACCACAAAATCTATCCAGCCTTCGGTGTCTCCAAGCATTTCACCCTGTTCATTACTAACCTCAGAAACACCGTCTGAAGCCATGAGAATAACATCACCAGGAAGAAGCTTCACTGTATCAACACCGACCGAATCAAGATCCAAAATGCCGATAACACTGCAGTTGGAACCAAGCCGACGAATCTGACGGCCTGCCTTTGTTTCTGAAATGATTAGAGGGTCAGCCATCGAAGCATTGATATAGGAAAGCTCCATTTTTTGGGTATCAAGCAATCCCAGAAAGAGAACGGTATATTTATCCTGCAGTTTCATGCCTTTAATTGCCCCATCTACCGTTCGTACCACCTGTTCAAGCTCATCCTTTTTTTCCATAATACGGATTGTATTCACAACAATACCCATGATGAGAGCCGCTGCAAGTCCTTTACCTGATACATCACCAAGCAAAAGGAGGGTGCGATCAGTGTCGATTGGTAGTACATCATAATAGTCACCGGAAACATTTACTAAGGGCTTGAAATAAGAAGCCAGCTCTACCTTTGGAATTTCGGGGAGTTTTTTAGGTAAAAAAGCTCGCTGTGTTTCGGCTACCATCGACCATTCCTTTGAAACAGCTGCAATTGCAAACATTTTTTCAATAGTTTCATTTCTTTTAAGGAAATTAGCATATTCAGCAAAAATCTCAGGGAATATTTCCTTATCAATATTCCTGACAAATCGCATAAATACATAACAATGAAGGTTTCCACTGACAAGAAAAAAGCCCCTTCCTATACGATGATTGGAAACTAAATCTAAATTGTCATCAAAAAAATAAATACCATCTTTCCAGGATTC
Source organism: Gracilinema caldarium DSM 7334 (assembly GCF_000219725.1). Classification (GTDB taxonomy): domain Bacteria; phylum Spirochaetota; class Spirochaetia; order Treponematales; family Breznakiellaceae; genus Gracilinema; species Gracilinema caldarium. The sequence goes on from NC_015732.1 coordinate 3,096,309, forward strand.
ATAATGACGAACCAGTTCATCGAATACATGCTGATCCATACCAATAATGGTTGGACTGTTATACACCATGTACCGCTTGGTCATTTCCATAAACATGATGGTACTATCAGCATGTTTTTCCAATATTTCACGAAAAGCACTGATTAGGTCTCCAATTGTAAAGCAAAATCGAAGCCGATCAACAAAATGAACTAATAATCGGGTATCTCCTCGATTATAAAACCAATCTTTAATCAATCCTTGAATTCGCTGATTGATATAATCATAAAAAAAACGGACAAGCACAAAGACCGTACCGGCTACTAACATTAAACCCCAAAAAGGAAGTTCACGGCTTAAAATTGGTGTTGCAACTGCAAAAACAACCATACTTATAACTAGAATGGTTGTCTCAAAAGTTTTTGCTATCGATCTATACATATTCACACCACCTTCTATTTTATACAGCCGGTTTTATACTATTGTCAATTTTGAATAATTTCCCTAATAAATGACATAAGAACCGAAAGGGCATTTTCGTTATGACCTCCCTCAGGGATGATAATATCAGCATAGGCCTTTGTCGGTTCTATAAACTCAAAATGCCCCGGTCGAACCACATTGATATACTGATCGATTACAGAATCAACAGTTCGCCCCCGTTCGTTAATATCTCGCTGAAGTCGACGGATAAAACGAATATCATCAGGAGTATCGACAAAAATCTTAAGATCAATAAGTTCCCGCACCAACTTATTTGTATAAATCATAATACCTTCAAAGATTATCAATTTTTTAGGTTCTATATGAACCGTTTCGTCTTTACGCCGATGATGAACAAAGTCATATTGGGGCATTTCAATGGCTTTACCAGCTTTTAGCGCAAGCAGATGCTCGATCAGCAAATTATTATCAAAAGCTTCAGGATGATCAAAATTAAAAGCAGTTATATTATTATTGGAGATGAATTCAGCAGATTTGTAATAATTATCCTGGGCAAGAAATACAAAATCAGAAAAAAGTTCAGAAATTTTCCGTACAATCGTTGTTTTTCCGGATCCAGATCCTCCACAGATACCAATGACTTTGCAATCACTCATTAAAAGAATGCCTCCGCAGGCCAGTATACCCTATGACTAGTAGGGACGCAACCAGGCCTGCAAAAAGACTACTTATTTACTGAATATTCCAAAACCGTTTAAAAAGACTAAAACAATAAGAGCTGGACTTATATACTTAATAAAACCATATACTGCATATATATAACATTTCTTCCCCTTTTCGGCAATTTCTAGCTCCTGGATAAGGTCAGATGCAACAACTCTCCAACCTGCGACAATAGCAATAGCAAGACCACCTAAAGGTAGAAGAAGATTCTGCTGTATATAATCCAGAAGATCAAAAATCACCATATTAAATAGTTTAACCTGTGCCCATGGTCCCAGAGAGAGGGTGGCCGGTACACCTAGGACGAGGATCCCTAAGGCGGTGATCAGTACTGCTGCAGATCGTTTTACATTCATTTTACCGCTCAACCATGCAACAGGAACCTCTATAAGACTGATCATTGCACCGGTAGCAGCCAGAGCTGAAAGCAGAAAAAAGAGCACCGTGAAAAGAGTACCCAGTGGCATTTTGGAAAAAACTGCAGGAATCGAAATAAAAAGGAGTGAAGGACCTGATGCTGGTTCAAAACCAAAGGCAAATACGGCAGGAAAAATCGCTAAGCCGGCAAGAAGAGAAACTAGCGTATCTGCTAAAGCAACCCTCGTGGCATTTGGAACAATCCTAACCGAATGTGGCATGTAGGAACCGTAGGTCGTCATGGTACCCATTCCGAGGGACAGTTTAAAGAACGCCAGGCCCAGGGCAGACAGAATGACCGCGCCGCTTAGCTTGCTGAAATCCGGTGCAAAAAGGAATTCGACACCTTTAAAAGCTCCAGGAAGGGTTAGTGCCCGGATATCACAGAGGAGTAATAGACCTAGGAGAACCGGCATGGTTAGTTTTGTAGCCCGTTCAATACCTTTCGATACACCAGCTACAACAATGAAGGATACAAAAATAAGCACCCCAATTTGCCATAGAAGAGGTTCTCCGGAACCACGTACCATTGATTCAAAAGCCTTGCCATCGAGAGGCCCCGTACCTGTAAGAGCAGCAACAAGGGACTTATAAATATAGGAAAACACCCAGCCAGCCACATCGGAATAAAAAGCCATAATAAAAAAGGCCGCCACAATACCCGCATAGCCAATTACAACCCAGAAACCTTCTTGTGGGACTACCGCCGCATAAGATCCAACCGCATCTTTCCGCATTTTTCGGCCAATCGCATGTTCTGCCACAAGAATAGGTAATCCCACTAGAGCGACCGCTAAAAGATAGGTAAGCACAAAGGCTGCGCCCCCATTCACCCCTGCAAGGTAGGGAAATTTCCAAATATTTCCCAGACCAACCGCAGAAGCAACCGTCGCGGTAAAGGCTCCAACCGATGATACAAACCCATCACGCTGTTTTTCCATAACTGATTCCCTCTCAGACTACAAAATTTAAAGACCTTTTTAACTCTGGAGATATTCTGAATAATTCAGTTTTTATAAGTCTCCTATCGATAAAAAAAGGCTTTATATACTACCATAAAGGCTGATAGCATATAAAGCCTATTAAAGTGCTTCAATATTGATAAAGTTATAGTCCTACGACTAATTATTCCTCAGTTCTGAGAGCGATATTGGCTGTGGTGATGGATCTTCTCCTTCTACTTTAGCAAGTTCTTCTAAAAGCTCCCTGCCCCGCTTGGATAGTTTAGTCGGAATCTGAATCATCAATTTGATGTACATATCACCCTTCCTGCCGCCTGAAGGAATACCCTCATCACGGATCCTGAGCATTTTTCCATTCTGAATACCCGCGGGGATTTTTACCTTTATCTTTCTATTATCTAGTGTAGTCACATAAAGTTCAGAACCAAGGGCTGCCTGGGTTATCGAAATTGGAACTGCACAATAAAGGTCAAGGCCATCCCGTTCAAAGTATTCATGGGGTTTTATCCGTATGAATACATACAGGTCCCCATAGGGCCCCCCATTAGGGCCTGCATCACCCTGATTGGGAATAACAACCCGTTTCCCATCCTCGACCCCAGGCGGGATAGTCACCATAATTTTTTGCTTTTTTCGCTGGGTACCAGTTCCACCACAGTCCCGGCAGGGGTGTTCAATGACATAACCTTCACCGCCACAGGTCGGACAGGGACTTGCTATTGAAAAGAATCCCTGGCTTCTGCGGATCTGTCCAGTACCGCCACAGGTGGAACAAACTCGGCGGCCCGAACCACCAGCAGCACCGGTACCATGACAGGTTGAACAGGCTTCATTCCGGGAATACTGAACCTCGACCTTCGTGCCAAACACAGCATCCTTAAAGGGAATCTCTAAGTCGTACCGAAGGTTAGATCCCTGCCGTAATCCTGATGAAGATTGGGATGAACGTCGTCCGCCACCGCCAAAAAAGGTATCGAAAATACCAGAAAAATCTCCGAAAATATCTTCGAAATCCCGGAAGGCCGAGGAAAAATCCTGCTGGCCTCCGCCCATGCCTTCCACTCCGGCGAACCCGAACTGATCATAGGCAGCCCGTTTCTGGTCGTCGGAGAGGACCTCATAGGCCTCGGTGGCCTCCTTGAATTTTTCCTCCGCCTCTTTATTACCCGGATTTTTATCCGGGTGATATTGGATGGCGAGTTTCCTGTAGGCCTTCTTGATATCATCCTTCGATGCACCCTTCTGAAGACCTAAGACTTCGTAGTAATCACGTTTGGCCACGTCGGCATCCTTTATTAAAAATTATTTTTTATCATCATCGACTACTTCGTAGTCCACATCTTCAGCGGTCCTGGTTCCCGAATCGGTACTGCCATTCGAAGCACCAGCAGCACCCGTATCACCCTGCGGAGCCGCATGTTTGTACATTTCTTCTGCTAGCTTATAGGAAGCCTGTTTCAGGGCTTCGGTCTTGGACTTAATCGCCTCTACATCAGTGCCTTCCATAGCCTTCTTAAGATCTGCCACCGCTTCTTCGATCCGGGACCGGTCAGCGGCACTTACCTTATCGCCCAGATCTTTAAGGCTCTTTTCTGTGGTATAAATCAGAGTATCAGCCTCGTTTCTTGCCTCGGCCCGCTCCCGCTCACGGCGGTCCTCTTCGGCATGGGCTTCCGCTTCTTTTACCATCCGCTCAATATCCGCTTCAGAGAGGCCACTGGAGCTTTCGATGCGGATCTTCTGCTCCTTACCGGTACCAAGATCTTTCGCTGATACATGGACGATACCGTTGGCATCGATATCAAAGGTAACTTCAATCTGGGGTACCCCGCGGGGTGCCGGAGGAATACCTACCAGGTCAAAGCGGCCCAGGGTCCGGTTCTGGTTTGCCATTTCCCGTTCACCCTGCAATACATGGATTGATACAGCGGTCTGACCATCCGCAGCGGTAGAGAAGATCTGGCTCTTCCGGGTAGGAATGGTAGTATTTCGGGGAATGAGCTTGGTCATCACACCACCCAGGGTTTCGATACCCAATGACAGGGGTGTTACATCAAGCAACAAGACATCCTTAACATCACCGCCAAGAATACCACCCTGAATGGCTGCACCGATTGCTACGGCTTCGTCGGGGTTTACGCCCTTGTTAGGTTCCTTGCCAAAAAGATCCCGAACCAGTTTCTGAACCGCAGGGATCCGGGTAGAACCACCAACCAGGATAACCTCATCAATCTTATCAGCGGTAAGCCCCGCATCGGCAAGAGCCTTACGACAGGGCTCCTTGGTCCGTTCAAAGAGGTCATCCACCATCTGTTCAAATTTAGCCCTGGTAAGGGTTTTCTGCAGGTGTTTCGGACCGGAAGCATCGGCGGTAATGAAGGGCAGGTTAATCTCCGTGCTCTGTACCGCAGACAGTTCAATCTTCGCCTTTTCAGCGGCTTCACGGATCCGTTGCAGGGCCATCCGGTCCTTACCAAGATCGATGCCCGTATCTTTCTTAAATTCATCAATCAGCCATTCCATGATGCGGCGGTCAAAGTCATCGCCACCGAGGTGTGTATCACCATTGGTGGATTTTACTTCGAAGACCCCTTCGCCAAGTTCCAGGATGGAAATATCAAAGGTACCGCCGCCAAGGTCATATACGGCAATGACCTTCTCTTTCTTCTGGTCCTTGTTAAAACCAAAGGCTAAGGCAGCAGCGGTCGGTTCGTTGATGATCCGTTTTACATCGAGACCGGCAATCTTACCCGCATCCTTGGTAGCCTGACGCTGGGCATCATTAAAATACGCAGGGACCGTAATGACCGCTTCGGTTACGGGCTCTCCCAGATAGTCCTCTGCGGTTTTCTTCATTTTCTGCAGGATAAATGCAGATATTTCCTGGGGTGAATAGAGTTTCCCCTGTATATCAACCCGGACATCATCCCCCTGCTCGACAACCTTGTAGGGGACCAGCTTCATTTCACTGGTTACCTCTGAATAACGGCGTCCCATAAACCGTTTAATCGAGTACACCGTATTTTCCGGGTTGGTGATCATCTGGTTCTTCGCAGGTTGTCCAACAACCCGTTCGCCCTTACTGGTAAAACCAACAATGGAAGGTGTCGTCCGACCACCCTCTGAGTTCTGGATAACTACCGGTTCGCCTCCTTCGAGGACGGCGACACAAGAGTTGGTAGTTCCAAGGTCAATTCCTATAATTTTACCCATATTATTCTCCTTGTTTACGTATCTAAATACAATATACTAAATAAAGGACCTCATCGTCCTATGTATCCGATCCATTAGCCTGATCCGCAGTATGCTGCTCCGCAGTATTTTGCCCAGCGGTGTTTTGCTCCGCTGGCATCAGCACCTTTACCTTTGCGGTTCGTATAATACGATCCTTCAGTTTATATCCCTTCAGTAAATCCTCACCGACAATGGGCTCCTGCACCGTTTCTGACTGTTCCATCATAAGAGCTTCGTGCTTGTTCGGATCGAAGGGCTCACCGGCTGATTCAAAACGAACCAGGCCCCACTTGGTTTCAAGCTGTGAGACCAGCCGTTTTTCAATCATGCTAATACCTTCATGCAGGGCTTCATAATCCCTGGCAGCCTCAGAAGATTTGATAGCCCGCTCAAAATCATCAATAACGGGTATCAAATCGAGCAGCAGGGACTGGTTGGCAAATTCGATTGCTTCCTGCTTTTCCCGCTGCATCCGCTTCCGGAAATTTTCAAATTCCGCAGCTTTTCGTAAATATTGATCCTTTAATTCGGATAATTCGGCCTCTAATGCGATAATTTTTGCCTCCAATTCTGCTTTTACGGCCTCTGCACTTTGCGGTGTATTCTGTTGCTGCTGTTCAGTTTGCCCTTCAGCCCGCTGGTCCCCAGACATATTGCCTGAAAGGTCGCTGGCTTCAGTTGCATTGGCTTTTTCATCCTTTACATCCTGAGTCTGGGCATGTTTTTTCCCATCATGATTGTCATGTTCAGTATGATGCTTTGACATTATTATTTCCTATTCAGTGGGTTTTGTCTTTAAAATACTCATTTTATGGGGAAGGGGTCAAGAAAATTCGATAAGGGGCCAACATTTACCTTTGAGGGCACCTAATAATCGAAGTTTTTTGCAGACACCTCATGGTATCTCATCAAATAACCATTGAAGTATTCTGCTCCCCGCGATATGGTAGAACATATGAAAAGTCTCATAAAATATGGTATTGTCCTGGCAGCCCTCATCGGTGTAGGGGTTGTCTTTACCAACACCCTGCAGCAAAAATCCGGTAGGGGTCTTACACTGCCTGCTATTCAGCTTCCTTCGATACCGCTGCCCTTCGGTTCAACCGTAAGTCTCTCCGGGCAAATTGTTGAAGAATCTCGGCCAATAACCGCTTTTACCACCTTGAAAATTCCCGGTACCGGCAAAGTTACCATTCGTCTCGGTGCGACCCCGTCTTTATTAATCCGGGCTGACAAGTCCCTGCTCGATAAACTTACCACCGAACAGCAGGGAAGCACCCTTACCCTCTCTCAGAAAAGCGGCATTGGCTTTACCATAAACTCCCCCATCGAATATGAAATCACCACACCATCGCTCCAAGACATTTCAATTGCAGGTTCCGCCACCGTCAACGTCCTCGACACCCTTACTGGGCCTGTCTTTACTATTGAGATTGCGGGTTCTGGGGATATCCGGGCTGCTCTCGATGTGGATACAGCTACAATTTCCATTATGGGTGCAGGTAAAATTGAACTTTCAGGCAGGACAAAAAAATTATCCCATACCGTGTTAGGATCTGGGGATCTTAAGGGCGAAAAGCTTGATGGGACTGAGGCAAAAATTACCATCCTCGGCTCTGGTAACACATCTATCGGAACCTTTGATTCCCTGGATGTTACCATTGCCGGTTCTGGTGATGTTATCTACTCCGGGAACCCGAGGATTCAAAGCAAAACCCCGGGATCCGGTAAAATAAGGTCCCGCTAACTTTTGCGGGCTCCACAACTAACAGGGCGGCCTGAGGAAAGGGCCTATAACGGCCCGCCCCCCCCTTGCTGAACAGATGCGAGAGACCCACCAGAGGTTCATCAACCTGGCCGTTCATCAATCTGTTAGAATATGAGGTGCAAAAAAAGCTGATCCAGGAGCACCAATACCCCCAGGATCCCCGTATACAGCGCAAACCCTTTAAGGCTCTTATTTTTTATAATATTGAGCATAAAACGGACAGCAAAGACGCCGACTACGGCAGCTGTCACGGTTCCGGTGATGATGGCAGGAAGGCCGATACCACCAAAGAGGACTTCCGTATCATGGGCCTTCAAAGCCGGCAGAAGATCCTTAATCTGCAGTACAAAGGCCCCTAAAATTGCAGGGATTGCCATGAGAAAACTGAAGCGGGCTGCAAACTCCCGGTCCAGGCCGACCCCCAAGGCCCCAGCTATGGTAGAACCGGAACGGGAAACGGCGGGGAAAATCGCCACCCCCTGCAAAGTCCCGATGAGCAATGCATCGGCATATTTCATTTCCCCCTCGCCACGGCCAAGCTTTTTTCGTGAAGAAAGCCACTCAGAGGTCAGCAAGATCCCTGTTGTAAGCAAAAAACCGATACCTAAAAAGGCACCGCTTGAAAAGGCATGTTCGATCAGATCTTTAAACAAAACAGCAATAATAACCGTAGGAATGGTCCCCGCTACAATTAACCCGCTAAGCCGCTGAAAAGGCCGCCGTACAAGAACCCAGACATCCTTCCATAATACAATCAGTACCGCAATAAGGGTCCCCATGTGTAAGAGGGTATCAAATAACAGTGCGGGCTCAGAAATACCGAAGATCTTTTGCATTAACACCAGGTGACCCGAACTGCTGACAGGCAAAAACTCGGTGAGTCCCTGTAAAAAACCCAGAAATATGGCCTGAAAAATACTCATTAGATTCTGCTCCTTCCAATTTCTCAGCCTACTGTACAAAAAAATCGAAAAAGAAAAAAGCTCATTCCCGCATCCTGCTCTGCGATTGACGCCCTATTTTCCGGCCGCTACAATGAAAGCATGGCAAAAATATCTGCCCTTAAGATCCTTCAAAGCCAGGGGTTCGGGTCCCGCAATGAGTGCAGTGCCCTTATCAGACAAAAACACGTTCATATTGATGAACGCCCGGTGGCAGATCCTGCAGAGGAATGGGATTATGAGACCATCAGGTTTATCAAAATAGATACTGATACATGGCCTTTCTTCTCTCAGCTCTACCTGGCCCTCAATAAACCTTCAGGCTATGAATGTTCCCAGCAGCCCACCCACCACCCTTCGGTCTTTGAGCTTTTTCCACCTCAGTTTATAAAGCGGGGCATCCAAAGTGCAGGCCGCCTCGACTGGGACACCGAGGGACTTTTACTGTTTACCGATGACGGACCCTGTATCCATGCCCTCACAAGTCCTAAAAAACAGGTGACTAAGACCTATCGGGCTGGCACCGCACGGCCGATAACAGACGAAATAATAACAAAACTTAAAACCGGAGTTCTCTTGCGGGATGAGACTGAGCCTGTGAGAGCCCAGGAATGTATAAAAACTGGAGAATTAGAACTAGAACTGGTTATTGATGAGGGAAAATACCACCAGGTGCGCCGCATGATTGCCGCCGCAGGGAACCATTGCACCCGTCTTGAACGGATTGCCATTGGCTCCCTGCAGCTTTCTGATTTGCACCTTGAACGGGGCCAGTGGTGCTACCTTTCAGCAGAACAACTGGCCGCCGCCGGTTTTAAAACTTCACCATAGGCAGAGCAGATGCCGCATGCCTATGGTCGTTCATCAACCTCTTAGAGTCCCAAGAGGTACTGATTGAGCAGGTTTTCGAGCCGCTCCTGTTTGCCGCTGGTAAAACCGACGGAACCGTATTCCTTTGCAAGACCTGCCAGTTCTTCGAACTTCATCTGGCCCTTTTCGAAACGGGCCCCATCTCCAGCATCGAAGGATGCATAGCGCTGTTTTACAAAGGCCGCATACTTACCGTCCTGAATAATCCGATGGGCTACTTCCAGACCCACCGCAAAGGCATCCATGCCGCCGATGTGGGCTTCGAAAAGGTCTGAGGGGTCTACCGAATTGCGGCGGATGTGGGCATCAAAATTAAGTCCTCCGGTTGTAAATCCGCCTATCTTCAGGATGGTCAGCATAGCCAGGCTTGTTTCATAGTAGCTCATAGGGAACTGGTCCGTATCCCAACCATTCCGCGGGTCCCCTCGGTTTGCATCGACGGAACCAAAGAGGCCCAGGGCTGCGGCGGTTTCCAATTCATGGTGGAAATCGTGGCCCGCAAGCTCTGCATGGTTGGCCTCTATGTTCATCCGGAAGTCCTTTTCAAGGCCAAACTGTTTCAGGAAACCTGCCACGGTTTCCACATCAAAATCATACTGATGTTTAGAAGGCTCCATCGGTTTGGGTTCAATGTAAAATACACCCGTAAAGCCTCTGCTGCGGGCATAATCCCGGGCCATTACCAGGAAACGGCCTAAATGCTCTTTTTCCCGCTTTAGGTCCGTGTTTAATAGGGACATATAACCCTCACGGCCGCCCCAGAAGGTGTAGCCCTGTCCGCCCAGTTCAATGGTTGCATCAATGGCGGCCTTCACCTGGGCTGCGGCATGGCTCACCACGGCAAAATCCGGATTGGTAGCCGCACCATTCATGAAACGGGGATTCGAAAAGAGGTTAGCCGTACCCCAGAGCAGTTTTACCCCCGTAGCCTTCTGACGTTCCTTCGCCTTAGCTACTATGGTCATCAGGTTCTTTTCACTTTCCGCAGGGGTAGCTCCCTCAGGGGCAATATCCCGGTCATGGAAACAATAAAACTCGGCCCCTAATTTGGTAATAAACTCAAAGGCCGCATCGAGCTTATGCTCCGCCCCCTCCATGGGGTCCTTGGCATCCTGTTTCCAGGGCTGTTTCTGGGTCCCCGCACCGAACATATCGGTACCGTCACCGCAGAAACTGTGCCAATAGGCAACGGCAAACCGTAGGTGCTCCTTCATGGTTTTGCCGCCTACTTTTTTATCCGGATCATAATACTTAAAGGCCAAAGGATTATCACTTTTTGGTCCTTCATACTTGATCTTGCCAATACCGGGGAAATATTCCTTATTTCCTACAAAATACTCTGCCATATCTGGCCTCCTTCTATCGATATAGGGGACTTAAAGCCCCCAAATAGGTTGCATAGGTTTTATAAGCCTGATCATAAATCGAAACAGCCTTGGGATCCGGTTCAATTACCTGCCCGCCTTCGAGCTGTACATGGGTATTACATAATGCTTCTATGCTTGATGAAAGGCCTGCTGCAGTTTCGAGGCACCAGAGGGCCTGTATGGCTGCCCCCATGGCGGCTGCTTCTTCACCAGCAGGTAGCCGGACCGGCAGGTTCATAATATTTGCGACCATACTCCGCCACAGCGGGCTTTTTGCGCCTCCGCCGATGAGCCTGATTTCCTGGGCTTTAAAATTCAGCGCCTTAAACGACTCCAGCCCAATCCGCATACCAAAAATTGCGGACTCAAGGGCTGCCCGGGCAATATTCTCCCGGTTAAAATTAGCCGCTGTAATACCTTGTACACTGGCTCGGCCATTGGGCAGGTTAGGAGTCCGCTCGCCATTAAAGAAAGGTAGAATTACAATCCCATCGGCACCAATAGGAGCAGAGGCTGCAGCACTGTCAAAGGAACGGACATCTATACCAAAAAGCTTACGGAATTCCTCGGTGGCTACCGTACAATTCATGGTACAGAGAAGTGGTAGCCAGCCACCGGTGGAAGAGCAGAAAGCCGCCAGGTTCCCCTGAGGGTCCACCACGGGGGTATTTGAATAGCCGTAGAGGGTACCAGAAGTCCCCAGGCTCATAGTGAGGAAGCCATCCTGAACGGTGCCGGTACCGATAGCCCCCATCATATTGTCCCCTCCCCCTGAAGAAACCAGAGCACCTTCTGGAATGCCAAATTCATCGGAGGCTTTTTTACTCACGAGACCGGCACTCTGGTTGCTTTCGATAAGGCGGGGGAGGTACTGAATTAGGTTAGGATCGATGAGATCACAGATCTTTTTAGACCAACGGCGTTGGCGGATATCAAAAAGAGCGGTACCGGAAGCATCGCCATATTCAGCCACATACTCACCGGTTAAGAGGTAATTTATGTAGTCATGGGGAAGCAGTACATGCCTGAGGCGGACAAACTGTTCCGGTTTATGTTTTTTGAGCCAGAGGATTTTCGGGGCCGTATACCCCGGAAGCATCAAGAGGCCCGTCTCTGCTAAAAGAGCGGCTTCACCACCTGCGGCATTCGTAAGCTCTTCACATTCCGCTGCGGTTGCGGTATCACACCACAGTTTTACCGAATACAGGGGCTTTCCCTGTTCATCCAGAGGAACAAAACCATGCTGCTGGCCGGAAACACCTATGGCCACAATAGAAGCACGCAGGTCCGCATCAATTCCTACAAAACAGGCTTTAAGTGCCTTTTCATACCAGTCAGCTTCCTGCTCACGACTGCCATCATTTCTGGCTGTCATCTGTAATGGCGCCTGGGACCTGGCAACCACCACCTTTTTCTCAAAATCATAAAGGATAACCTTACAGCTCTGCGTCCCTAGGTCAATTCCGCAGACTGTTTTCATGATATTCACCTCCGCCTTCATTAAAATCAATATACAGGGCCTCATTACAAGCTTTGGCCCTTCTAAAACACTAAGATCTTTTAGCAGTCATTTTCAACTTACGGTAACATGAATCAAAGCTCCATACACGGTATTGATGAAACATATCTATTATTGATATTCTAATAGAGTGAACATTAAAGATGCTGTTTATGTATATCGACTCGTAGGCGGGGATAGGCTTTCATGGCATGGCCGCTACCATACCCATGGGCCAAATGATTATGAATTTCACGCCTTTCTGGAAGGTGAAGGCGCCTTTTTGCTTAACAGAAAGCGTTACCATATCGAAGGGAACCGATTGTTTTTAACCCGTCCACGGGAATTTCATTCCATTTTGCCGGAAGCTTTGGAAAAGCCCATCAGTTATTACGCCTTTTTATTTGAAATAGATCCTGACATTCCTCAGGATCAGAAGGCTTTGGAACTCATCCAGGTGAAAGAACAGCAACAACAAAAGGGAATAACCATAGAAGGACGATCCCGTTTTTTACTGGAAGAACTCTATTTTTTATCCCGTTCAAAAGAATCGGCTCAAAAACAAGCTGCTGAATATCTATTATTGAGTCTTATCTATCAATGGTATGGTCATGGCAACCTTACTATGGAGTCACAACAAACAACCCAAACATCTCTTTTTAAACAAAACAAACATGTCGAACGGGCCTTGCAAATAATGGAAAAATCTATACAGGAAAAAATAAACACCCAGGATTTAGCAGAAGAACTGGGCCTTTCGGAGGAGCATTTTATACGGCTTTTCAGAAAGAGCCTTGGTATGTCTCCCTTTCAATATTTTACCCGCCTTAAAATAGAAGCCGCCAGTGCCTATCTCGTAGAATCCTTCATGCCAATTAAGACCATCTCGGACTACTTTGGCTTTGAAAATCCCTTTCATTTTTCCCGGATTTTTAAAAAATGTACCGGCCTCTCACCCAAGGACTACCGAAAAACATATACACAGCGAATATAGGGCTCCTGGTTTTCCTGAACTATGCTGTTAGTGCTATTAAGCGCCACTTTTGTCTTTTTTAAAAATACCGATATACTTTAATAGTATGGCCCAGTTACTCCTGGTTGAAGATGACCGTACCCTTGCCTCAGCAGAAAAGAAGCTACTAGAACGGCGCGGATTCAGTGTAACCATTGCTGAAAATGGTGAAAAGGCCTATGAACTGCTTGAAAATGGCTTACAACCGGATCTTATATTGATGGACTACCACCTCGGTAGCGGGCTCGATGGAGTAAAAACCGCCGAACTCATTCAACTACAGTGGGATATTCCGATTGTGTACCTTTCTGCCGACACGGACCAGGAATATTTAAAAAAAATAGAACAATCCGCCAGTTATAGCTTTGTTTTAAAAAGCTCCAGCGTTGATATTCTTGAAGTGTCTATTAAAATGGCTCTCAAACTCCATGAGGCACAAAAGAAAGCTGCAGAAAAGGATCGGCTTTACCATCAACTTTACGCAACCATGCACCAGGGGGTTCTGTATTATGATAGTGAGGGTCGTATCATCGAGGCAAACCCTGCGGCAGTACAAATCTTAGGCTTCTCCCGGGACCAACTCATAGGGATACAGCAACTACCACCAAACTGGAAAACCATACAACTAGATGGAACAATTATACAAGAAGAAGAAAGGCCGGTATCTGTAACACTCAGAACGGGAAAAACTATCAACAATTTCATTATGGGTATCTATCGGACCGACCAGGAACAATACCGATGGCTTTCTATTGACACCTTACTTTTAGATGAAAGCTTTGCACCCTATAAGATAGTGTCCACCCTGGATGACATAACTGATCGAATACATCTCGAGCAGGAATTAGAAAATCTCTTTAATCAAATGCACAATGGATTTGCCCTCCACAAGATAATCCTCGATGATCAGGGCAAACCGGTGGATTATCGTTTCCTCAAGGTGAATCATGCCTTTGAACGATTAACGGGTCTTTCTGCAAAGGATATTGTAGGGAAACGGGTTCTCGAAGTCTTACCAAATACCGAATCCTATTGGATAGAAACCTATGGGAAAGTAGCCTTAACCGGTGAAACGATTACTTTCCAAAACTATTCTTCAGAATTAAACCGTTATTACGAAGTCAGTGCATATCGCCCTGCACCAAAGCAATTTGCAGTTATTATTTCGGATATTACTGACCGAAAGTTAGCCGAAGCTGCACTTCAGGGCGCTTATCAAGAGAAAGCAACCCTTCTTAAGGAATTACAGCACCGGGTAAAGAACAGCTTTGCCATGATAGAATCTATGGTTCAGCTTGCCGCAGACTCCTACGCTTCGGAAGAAATAAATCAGGCTCTTAAAGAAATTCAGTTTCGGGTAAATGCGGTTTCCCAACTCTAAAGTCAGCTTCATCAGAGCAGTTCCTTTAATGTGGTAGACACCTATGAATATTTTGAACAGTTACTGAATTCCATGACCGATTTTTCCCCGCTAATCCTTACTACCCATATTGAATCTCTTAAGATTCCGGTTAAAATTGCCACATCCTTAGGTATTATTCTCACTGAACTGGTTACCAATGCCTTAAAATATGCCTACCCCAAAGGTATACAGGGGGAACTCCGGGTCGAAATTGTTCAGGATGCTGAGGGCCTTACCCTAAAGGTTCAGGATAAAGGCAGGGGACTTCCGGTAAATTTTGTTATGAAAAACTCAAGCGGTCTTGGATTGAACCTGGTAAAGGCCCTGGCTGAGCAGTTGAAAGGAAGTTTCAGCATCAGCGGCACAGAGGGAACTACCTGTATCGTTCATATACCGAAAGAAGTACTTGCGGTGTAATAAGGGCAGACTGGAAACCTGTCAGCACCAAGAGGAACGAGCCCTCGATTACCTACTTTCCTGCACCTAAGGGGATGAGTCCCACTAGCCCACGCACTTCTTCATCCGCAAAACGGATACCCATACCAACAAAAAAATCACGACGGGGATCTAGAGCAGCGTTTACACCGCCATAAAAGTACAGCCAATTCCAGGGCATATTTGAAAAGGGATTAAAAGCTGGGTACCAATAGAGGGTACCCCGCAAATTAGGAAGACCGTTTTTCTGAAAATCAAAGGCTTCTGCCGAAAGCTGGACCGATGCCAATGGGCTGAAGTCCAGACCAAGTCCTGCAGTACTTTCATAGAGCCCACCCCTGAGGGTAAACCATCCAATTCGCCGTGCAATTTCTGCATCGAGCACATAGGATGCAGTACTGCCAGCTGGGGCAGAGCTTACCCCGATACGGTAAAACCTGTCTTTAGATACGGGCTCAAGACGCATAGATACGCCGGATAAGAAAGAAGAAGTTAGAAACTCATACCGGCCTCGAGCATCGACTTGAACCCCTAAACCCGCAGCTTTTTTAACAATCAATCCAGCATCATTAACTACCTGATTGCTTGTTATAGCTAAGTTATTTATAGAATCTAAGACTTCTTGTAATTGAGCAGCCGCAGCTTCTGTTCGCTCCGCTGTAGCAAGGAGGCTCGCATAGAGTTGTTCGTCATAAATTGCTTTACCAAAATTACCTTCTCCAGAACGTATTTCATCGGTGATCCTTCGAATATTTTCTAACGCTAACCTTACATCTGATGCAGAGGTGGCAATATCTCCTTCTCGTTCTCTTAGCAATTTTTCAAACCGTTCTGTGATTAGAGCGCTTGATTCCAGTATACGAGATATTCGATCAAGCTCTGCATCACTTCGTTTGTTTACTTTTATTGCCATTTCATTAAAAGTTTCAATAGTAACAGTTAATAATTCCAACTGTCTTGTTTGAAAATCCCGAATAAGTTCAGAAATTTGTTTTGTTAAATCCTGAGCTGAACCCAAAACAGCACCCATATCACTAGAACCATGCGCGGCTTCAAGACGACTGCCCGGTTTTAAAACAGGACTAGAATCTGAACCAGGTTGTAATGCAAGAATAGAAGTACCCAATATTGATGAAGGCTTTCTTAATATCGAAGAATCTTGCCGAATTTCAACATTTTTTAAGAATGCAACACGTAATAATGCAGTATCTCCTGTAAGTTCAATAGCCTTTATTTTTCCTACCGGAACACCTGCTAAATACACCTTAGAATTTGTACTCAAACCAGTAGCATCTTCAATTACTACTTCATACAATTTAGTATTAAACTCATTAAATCCATCACTGGAACGAATGACATATACAGTCCCAGCAGTACCAATAGAGAGGAAAAAAATCCCAATTTTAACATATCTAGATAAATTCATACTTTTAGCTCATTAAATGAAATTCTTAAAAACTCCTTAACAATATCTTTCTCTGACAGAGAAACTTCTTTTGGAGTACCATCTGCAACAATATGGCCTTTATGTAAAAACGCAATTCTGTCTGAAATACGAAAAGCCGCAGGAATATCATGGGTTATTAACAAACAAGTTACTCCTAATTCTTTATTAACCCGTATTACCAAGTTCATAATGGTTTCTGATAAAACGGGATCAAGTCCAGTTGTTGGTTCATCAAAAAAGAGCACTTCAGGTTGTAACATTAAAGCCCGAGCAACACCAACTCTTTTTCTCATACCACCAGAAAGATCTGATGGATGCATATGCTCAATCCCAGGTAGTTCGATCCATTCTAATATTTCTGCTACTCTTTTTTTAATTTTAACTTTATTTTTTAGCTGCAATACCTCTCGCAAAGGGAATTCTAAATTTTCACCAACCGTCATTGAATCGAAAAGAGCCGCATTTTGAAAAGCGTAACCAAAATGTTTTCGAATATTAATTAAAGCATCATGAGAAAGAGAAGTTAATTCTGCATCTCTATACCAAACCTTACCAGAATCAGGTGTAATCATCCCAAGAATACATTTTAACAGTACACTTTTTCCCGTCCCACTTTGTCCAACAACAGAGCAAATACTCTTTTCTGGAATCTCCAAATCCACTCCAGAAAGGACCTTCTTTTCTCCAAAGGTCTTATATAGGTTCTCTATTTTAAGTATCATTAATTATCTTCCAAAAAAGATTGGTCGCATAATAGTAATCATAATATAGTCGGCAACCAATATAGCAACAGAAGAAGTAACAACAGCCTTAGTTGCTCCTTCACCAACACCTTTTGCTCCCTGTGTAACATGTAAACCAAAAAAACAACTTATCGTTGATACCATAAAGCCCATTACTACCGATTTAATAAGCCCTATTGTAATATCTGCAACTTTTAATACATCAAACATGTACTGTATATAACTTGCAGAATCAATACCATATAATTGAGTCGAAATGAAATAGGATCCTAAAGATCCAACTATATTTGCCAATATGGTAAGGATTGGGAAAACTAATATTGATGCCCATACACGAGGAACCACCAGATAATGAACAGGATCAATTGACATTGACTCCAATGCATCGATTTGCTCTGTTACTTCCATTGTTCCCAATTCTGCAGCCATAGCAGAACCATTTTTTGCAATTAACATAAGCGTTGTAATAATAGGAGCCAATTCCTGGGCTAAAGCTACAGCAACACCAGCACCAGTACCAATTTCTGCCTGAAATGGTTGTAAAAGAACTACACTTTGTAATGCAAAAATCATTCCAATAGCAAGTCCAGCTAATAGAATTACCGGCACCGAGTTCACGCCTAATAATTCTATTTCATTGATCAATAAATGCCATCGAATCGGTCGAGTAACACTTTTTTTTAATACTTTTCCGAGAAAAACAAAATACTGACCAATTTCTTCAATTTTTGCTAAAATTCTTATAAAAAGATAACGAGTCATATCACTTTCCTAAAATAGAATACTATTGCAATATATCAATTCTATTCTGTACCTCATTTATTTTCTCAGAAAAACGGCCTGCAGTGAAGATGTCTAAAGCTTTTTTATAATGTAATTTTGCTTTATCCATATTTCCCATTTTTTCATATACGGTGCCTAAAGCGAGATAATCACTGCCTAAACCACTACCATTCTCTGCTCTACGATCATACTCTATTGCCTGTACTAGATATTGTATTGCCGAAAGATAATCGTTTTGCTTTGAATAAATCGAAGCCATTAGATAATAATCAGAAGCTAATTCAATAAATGATTTATTTTTTTTGTCTATATCAATGGCTGATTTTAATACCTGTAAGGCTTCAGAATAGTGTTGAAGTTGTTTTAAAACACTGCCATATAAACGTAGCGCTCGGGCCTTATCACTTTGACGGCTATTCAAAATTTCAATAGCCTTGACAAGCATATTCCGAGCTTGTTCAATAGACTCTGCGTCTCCAGATAGTAATAATTTCTCTGCTTCTAATAATCCAGCCAGAGCAATCATTTCATCAATACCAGAATCAAAAGCTAGTTCCTGAGCCTTTTGCCATGCATCAAAGCCAACCCCAGAAACTCGACCAAGCCCATCTAAAGCACGAATTCGGCCTTCAGGTTCATCAACCAAAGTATATAACCTATAAGCCTCAGTATAATACTCCTTTGCAGCTTCAGTATACCCTTCTCGCAAAGATTTTGCCCCTAACAAGACCAGGCGACCAGCTTCATTTCGAATAGACAACGACTGGGGTGGTGTTTTTGGGGCAGATGAACAACTTGTAAATACTATGCAGACTATTCCAAACGTGAAGAAATAAAGTTTTTTCATCTTTATCCCCCTAAAAATCATTATTTCTAAGCCCAGTAGGCGCAGATTTAGGATCTATACGTTCGGGTATACCACCCCTTAGTAAGGGATTGTTTTTTAACCCTTCCAAAACATCTTGAGCCGATACTATAGCATTGCGAACATCATCAATCGTTGCTGCTATTCGAGGCATTTGTGCTGATAAGGTTGCTGTAGCTCCCTCAAGGTTTTTCATCGACTGCTCTACCTGTGCGAGAGACTCATCGATATGATTAAAGAGCCGATTCCCATCATCAAGGAGTGTTTTTAATGAGCCCTTGGGATCTAGTAATCGCGGGACTAATCCTGTCGGATCTTTGAAAGCCTCGCTAGTCTGTGCAAGATTACCAGTAATTGTAGATACAGATCCTAAAACTGAGGGCAGACTTGTCTCAACTTGTGTCATGATACCAGATACCCGAGGTACCAGTACTGAAACTGCGTCGTTTGTTTGCCCTAAAAGCCGTTCCAGCTGCTGAACCGAATCTGCTGCATCTCTCACTGCCTCAGCAACTGGCCCCGTTCCAGATCCAGCTACTGCACCATTTAAGATCATCAAGGTTTTCTTTAATTGTACCACCGTGTCATTTATATTTTCTATTAAGGGATTAATATTCGAGAGCAAGCGGGAAATGGTATCATCCTTTGGCGGACGATCAACTAAATCCTGCTCAACAAGACTCCTCCCTTCGGGTAAATCATAGGAAGGAATAAAAGATTTTTCTGGAAGATGAACCGATGACTTTCCTGGATGAAATAAGAGCTGATTTCCCAATCCTATAGGACTTATAACAAGCTCTAATAACGAGTTTTCTGTTACTTTATCAATATAGGTGTCATATATAACAAAAGTCGTATCAACCATGTTGTCACGATTTAAAATAACCTTTTGAATACGCCCGATTTGAAATCCCTTATAAAAAATACCTGTTCCTGCGGACACACCAGCACTGGAATTAAATCGGGATTGATAGACATAATCCTTTGCGAACCATCGCTGTTTACCGCCCATCAAAATAAAAATTACCGCAAGCAGAACTAAAGCAAGCAAAACAAAAGTTCCTACAATCTGGTCAGCATATTTAATTCGGAATTTCATAGTATCCTTCCTTTCAACAATCTAAACTATCGCCTAGGATCTTCCAATGTAATTTCCTGAATTTTGTTCTCACGAATTTTTCTGATTAAGTCTCCGCCTAAGAGCGGGGCTATTTTTTCTGCAGATCCTTGTGTTGCGAGAGTTCCATTTGCTACTACACAAATATAATCTGCAATACGAGCTATAAGATTTGCATCATGGGTAACCATAATTATCGTTTTCCCAGCCTTTTTTTCTTCCGTTAAAACCTGGATTAAACGATCTACTGCTTCATGATCGAGGGAAGCTGTGGGTTCATCGAGCAATAAGACCTCGGGCTCACAGATCAAACTACGGGCAATCGATATCAATTTTTGTTCACCCATCGAAAGATCTGCGGGCCTGAATCCGAGCCCTTCAAGATATCCGACCCGTTGAATGACTCGTTTCACAGTAGCATCAGTTTCAGATTTATTGAGATGTGGTTTATGAATTGCCAAAGGGAGAGCGAGATTATTGTAAATAGTCTGATTAGCCCAGAGCGCAGCATCCTGAAATGCAAAAGAACAGACTGATCTAAACTTCAGTTCTTCCCGTTTATTCATAGCATG
The DNA here is from genome assembly GCF_000219725.1 of Gracilinema caldarium DSM 7334. GTDB lineage: Bacteria > Spirochaetota > Spirochaetia > Treponematales > Breznakiellaceae > Gracilinema > Gracilinema caldarium. The sequence continues at coordinate 3,116,888 of NC_015732.1, forward strand.
AATGTTCTTTCCCCTGAAAAACACAGAGCCTGCATACGGAAGCATAAGCCCTGCAACTGTTTTTAATAGGGTACTTTTCCCTGAACCAGCTTTTCCGACAATACAGGTAGCTAATCCTTCATATAGCTCTATAGAAATATCATGAAGTATTTCATATTCTGCAATTCGGACACTCACATGGTCCACAGTAAAGAGATTTTTCATATAAGATATGATAATACGGTAATAATAGCATCAGCTACAACGAGCAGCACCAGAGATTGACCGACTGCTCGAATACCTGCCTGCGGAATTTCAGTTGATGCCCGCATTACTGAAAATCCCTGATACACCGCCACTGTAGAAATCAAAGCGCCAAACACAATACTTTTAAATAATCCGCTTCCCATATCTACGAGGCGCAAAGCATTCATAAGGCCATTAAAATATTCATTAAATGGTAACGGTGCCACAAGACTAAGCACAATATAGGAACCTAAAAGACCAAATATATTAAAATAAATATTTAGAAAAAATGAAGAGATGGTAACACCCAGGAACCGGGGTACTGCTAAGTATGAAATAGGATCAATCCCCACAGCAATATATGCTTCGATCTCGTGGGATACAACCATTCCACCTAACTCAGTTGCTATAGCCGTACCAGACCGAGCGGTTATGATAAAAGCTGTTAAAAGAGGGCCCAATTCGCGGGTAATAATGGCGATTAAAAGAACATACATGAGCTTACCCTGCCCAAATTGAGGCAATACAGAAACACCAATAATATTGATAATCGCCCCAATACCTATAGCGAGTATCGTGGAAATACTTAAAGCTTCGACTCCGGTGAAGAGAATTTGCATTATTAAAACCTTTAAAGCCACTTGCCGACGTTTAAAAAAAAATGTAGCCTCCTTGATAATACGTCCAAAGAAACCAACGGCGTAGATATAATCAAGAGTTTTTTTAATAACTGTCTGACCAATTGTCGAGATTACTTTCACACACTAATTATAAAAGACAAGACTTATTCAGTCCAGATTGAATCCAATATAGTGGTTGACCCATTAAATGATTCAACGTATCATACAATCGTGACAGCAAAACGAACAAAAAAGAAAAAAAACAATGCTCCCCTGGGATGTTTAGCAGGAATCATATTTGTGATTTTACTCAGCGGCCTCTTACTTTTAAATAAAACAATTATAGAAAAAAATCTAAAAAATACTGGATTTTTCGAGAAAATTTTGCCTAAAACAACAGAATACAATAAAGATCGAGAAGCACCCCAAGAAAAACCATCCCCTCCTTCCGGTACAACTGAAAAACCGATTGACTCAAAGCAAACTCAACCACAAACGACGCCAACTACCCCTCAAGCAGCCCCTTCAAGACCTCAAGAAACGATACCTAAAATAGAAACCAAACCAGATACATCAACAAAACAGATTACACAACCAGAAAAAACACCACAGGTTGCACCAAAAGATCGGTCCAAAACAGTTATACCAGCTGGAGATCCAAAGGAAACACCGCCACCAACCAAAGAACGGGCCCTTTATTTTATGCAGATAACCGAAGATGGATCCCTTATACGGACCAAAGTAAGCCGTTCGATCGTAGTTTCCGATTCCCCCCTTGTTGATGTTATCCAATCATTGTTATCTGGGCCCTTAGATATAGAAAAAAAGCGAGGACTCATATCGGTTATTCCCTCAGGAAGCCGACTACTTTCTGCTCAGGTTAAAGATGGTATTGCCTACTTAGATTTTAATGATACCTTTCAATTTAATACCTTTGGAAAGGAAGGTTATACTGCCCAATTAAAACAAGTTGTTTGGACAGCAACCGAATTTCCTACCGTACAGGGTGTTCAGATTCTTATTGAAGGGAAACGCCTCACTTACCTAGGTGGAGAAGGGATTCGTGTAGATAGGCCACTAACCAGAACATCCTTTTAACAAGGATACCTAAGACGCTCAATCGATCGTGCAAGACCGGACTCGATATCAAGTTCAACGATGATACCATGGATAATCGCCGAACCTTTGGCGAGTTCCATTTTAAGAGGTATCTGAGTCCTATTTCGTTCTAGACAGATAGCTTTATCCATACCGATAATGCTTTCCTCTACCCCGGTCATACCCAGATCAGTTATATATGCAGTGCCTTTCGGCAAAATACGTTGATCCGCCGTTTGTACGTGGGTATGGGTTCCTGCGATAACCCCTACCCTCCCATCAACATAGAGAGCAAGGGCTTCCTTCTCCTGAGGGGATTCAGCATGGAAATCGATGACCGTAAGGTATTTTCTTGAGGGCTCAAGACCCGCTAAATAGCGATCTAATGTTCTAAATGGGCAATCGATGGCAGTCATAAATTCCCGGCCTTGAAGATTTATAACACACCAATGTACACCTGCCTTTTCAAGGACTATGTAACCTTTGCCAGGAAGCGTGCCAGGATAATTGCCAGGTCTGAGCACAAAGGGATTGGTTTCAAGTATTGGCCAGAAATCCCGTTTTTCCCAGATATGGTTTCCGGAAGTAACCAGATCGGCGCCAGCTTTAAGCAAAGCCTGCAAGGTAGTTTCAGTGAGACCAAACCCACCTGCAGCATTTTCTCCATTTACTACAACAAAATCGGCAGTATAGTTCGTAATCAGAGAACCGAGATAGCGTTGTATAACTTCTATCCCGGCATCCCCAACCACATCCCCGATCATAAGGAGTCGGGCTGTTTTAATTTGACTATCGGGCATACTCAACGATACGGGTTTCTCGGATAATCGTTACCTTGATACGCCCAGGATACTGTAAATCGGTTTCGATTTTTTTCGCAATCTGCTTGGCCAGTTCCTTGGACTGTTCATCATTAACTGCTTCATGGTTAACTAAAATCCGTAATTCCCGGCCAGCCTGTATTGCATAAGCCTTATCAACTCCAGAGAAGCTTTCTGCAATGTTCTCCAGATTTTCGAGCCGTTTAATGTAATTATCCAGGGTTTCCCGCCGGGCTCCAGGCCGAGCTGCTGAAATAGCATCGGCAATCTGAACAATAACCGACTCAATACAAGAAGGCTCCACATCATTATGGTGACTGCCAATAGCATTGATAACCCGCGGATCTTCGCCTAACTTCCTGGCAATATCCATACCAATTTCAGCATGGTTTAAATCTGAATCGGATTCGACACCCTTCCCAATATCGTGTAAAAGGGCACCCCGTTTTGCAATTTCACGGTTTGCACCGATTTCTGCTGCCAGCATACCAGCAATGATTGCTACTTCTTTCGAATGATATAACACATTCTGGCCATAACTGGTGCGGAAATAAAGCCGACCCAGGGTTTTTATGGCCTCTTGGTTCATATTGTGCAAGCCAAGATCAAAGAGCACCTTTTCGCCCTCTTCAAATATTTTCTGGGATATTTCCCGGGAAACCTTCTGTACCACTTCTTCAATCCGCGCTGGATGAATCCGGCCATCAGTGATTAGCCGTTCCAGAGCTACCTTTGCGATTTCCCGCCGAACCGGATCGAAACAGGAAATGACCACCGCTTCAGGAGTATCATCAATTATAACGTCCACTCCCGTAAGGGTTTCCAGCGTACGGATATTCCGTCCTTCCCGGCCAATAATCCGGCCCTTCATTTCGTCATTCGGCAGAGACACGGTGGTAACCGTAACTTCTCCGGTAACTTCTGTAGCAAGCCGTTGAATTGTCGTAATAAGAATATCCCGGGCTTTTTTTTCCGCGGCAAGATTCGCTTCTTGTTCAATCTTGTTTAACAGTGACTGGGCATCATGCTTGGCTTCATTCTCCAAACTTTGAATTATGATTGCCTTTGCTTCTTCCCGGGAAAGACCAGAAATACGTTCTAATTCTGCCTTATACCGTTCTTCCTGAGCTTCGAGAGCTTTTTCCCGTTCTTGTAGGAATTTATCTCGTTCTGCAAGCCCCAGTTCAGTCTTCTCTATCTGGGCAATCTTTTTATCGATTACCTCTTCTTTCTGCATGACACGACGTTCGTATCGCTGCAGTTCTACCCTGCGTTCCCGAGTCTCCCTCTCCTGCTGGTTCCGTTCGCGAATAAGTTGTTCTTTTGCTTCAAGAAGGATCTCCTTCTTCTTTGCTTCAGCTTCTTTTATCGCATCCTGTTTAATGCGTTCAGCGCGTTGCTCCGACGCCGTAAGTTGGAATCTGGCATACAGCCATCTAATGGTCCAGCCTAAGGTTAACCCGGCAAGAGGGAGGATTATATATAATCCCATATAATACCCCTTACCGTAAAATACACTTATTATGAAATTATAACGAAGGACAAACAATTGTCAAGTAAATACTTATGCATAAAATTGCATATTTATGCAATAATAATGAATATTACATCCGAAATTCTGTACCAAGATATACTTTTCGGGCTAGTTCATCCTGCAAAATAGCGTCCCGATCACCCTGAGCTACAATCGTTCCTTCATTGATAATATAGGCATGACTAGTAATTTCCAACGTATCCCGGACGTTATGATCTGTAATCAATACCCCGATACCTTTAAACGCAAGCTGACGGATAATCAGTTTAATTTCATAGACCGCAATAGGATCTATGCCGGCAAAGGGCTCATCAAGCAGTAAAAATTTAGGATCCGTTGCAAGAGCCCGAGCAATTTCGGTCCGGCGGCGCTCCCCCCCAGAAAGAGTATACCCAGGTTGTTTACGTAATCGGGCAATACCAAAATCCTCGAGAAGTTCTTCAACTATTTGTTTTTTTTCACCTTTGGTCAAGTTTTTCCGGCTCTCAAGAATTGCCCAAATATTCTCCTCCACAGTAAGTTTTCTGAATATGGATGATTCCTGAGGTAGATAGGCAATTCCAGCCCGGGACCGTTGATACATGAGTTTATGGGTAATATCCTGATCATTCAACAATACAACACCAGCATTTGGCCGGTAAAAACCAACAATTATATAAAATACTGTGGTTTTCCCTGCTCCATTGGGACCAAGCAAGCCCACGACTTCTCCGTTTTTCATGGTAAAATTGACACCACGGACCACTTCCTTTCGGCCAAATCGTTTGTGTAAGTTCTGGACAATTAAATCATGGCTGGGTAGAACTTCCATCGGAAGACTTCTCCTTGGTAGAGCTTTTCAGAGTGCCCTTGACCTGTCCTTCCATAACCACATCATCGGTGTTAAGATCTATCCTCATGCGATCTGAACTGAATTCGTCCCCTTCTTTATACACAATAGGAGATCCGCTTAGCTCTAGCAATTTTACTTTACGGCGATACAAGGCATAATCAGATCGGCACACAAGGTTATCTTTAAATATGCGAACATTTATCTGTAAGAGAACCGTACCAGCTTCGTCATTATATTCTAAAAAACGACTCCGGGCGACTACTTTATTTTCCTTATCTTCCAGGGTCGAATCACCTTCAAGCCGAGCTTTTTTTTGTTCCCGATCATAGAAAAGACTCGAAGTGGTAAACCGGATGCCTTTTTTTTCATCAACTCCTACTACTGAACCACTACATTGGATATAACGATTATCTTTTCCGGAAATTTCAATTTTATCTGCATGTAAAATAAGATCCTCGGACCAAACCATAGCATTTCCACTCAACAATACCATTTCTTTTCCTGTTGCTTTACTGCCAATCATGGTATCAGCTTGAAAGCGAAAGGTTTCTGCGAAGATAAAAACATTTCTTATAAACAGAAGCAGAACAATAGAGACATATTTTGATGAGCAGCTATTCACTCGTCAGTATCCTCCTGGTAGGTTCCAGAAACAGGTCCTGTAAACTGCCAGGATCGGCTTCGGCCGTCGGCACTGAAGTTTTTTCCGACCAGAATACTACCATCGGACTTTTTAAGAAGGACCTGGTCATCCAATGGTCCTAATAATTTTTTTGAGTTATGATTCCATTGAAGTGATTTAGCCTCTATAGAGAGATTTTCCGAATTAATATATATTTGAACACCTCCTGAAAAAGCCGCATCGGATGTTGCAGTCCAAAACTGAGCAAAACCAGCAGATCCTACAGCATCAGGTCCCACTGAATTCTTTGAGTATTGTTCAAAAGAGATATTCTGCACTTGCAATAGCTTTTTAGATTCATACCGATTTATCTGGTCTGCCTGCATATGGAGCGATATTTTTCCATCGCTTACCCGCACATAGTCTACATCCTTCATAACTAAATCGGGTTTTTCCTGTTCCGGCTCAGAACTTGTACCATAATCAAAAGAACATGAAAGAAAAATACATTCTATTCCAATCAATATAAATACAACCAGGAAGTGTAAATAAGAAAATATAAAACTGCTTAGTATTGTATTCTGGCTGTCCATAAAAACTAACGTTGTACTCGCTCCTTAAATTGTTGTGCAGCAGCAACAAAATCCCGGAACAAGGGTTGGGGCTTTATTGGCTTAGAAGTAAACTCTGGATGGAACTGGACACCGACACCCCAGGGATGCTCTGGCCACTCGACACACTCGACAAGGCTGCCGTCGGGTGTAAAACCGCCGAGTTTAAGTCCTGATTCGACCATTTCTTTACGGTAAACATTGGCAAACTCATACCGATGCCGATGCCGCTCAAAAATATGGGATTCTCCATAGGCGGCCAATAGTTTTGAACCATCTACCGCAACGGTTTCACTGCGGCCAAGACGCATCGTACCCCCATAATTTTTAACATCAATCTGTTCTTCCAGAAGGCTGACCACAGGATGCTTTGTTTCCTGATTAAATTCGGTAGAATCCGCATCAGCCCAGCCGAGCACATTTCGGGCCCATTCAATCACCATAATTTGCATGCCAAGACAGATACCAAAGTAGGGTACCCCATGGGTCCGGGCCCATTTAGCAGCTTTTACCATACCATTGATACCCCGCTGACCAAAACCGCCAGGAACCAGGATACCATCCAGCGGACCACCAGACAGATCTTTACCCAGAATCTGGTCTGGATCTGCATCTCCCTCAAGACGGGAAGAATCAATCTTTACAAGCTCCACTGCGGTCCCGCAGGAAAGGCCCGCATGAAAAAGAGCTTCATAGACCGATTTATAGGCATCGTGCAGGTCCATATATTTACCAACGATACCTATCCGGACTGAACCCTTTCTGGCATTAAACTGGTCCATCATGGTCTTCCAGGGAGTAAGGTCTGCATGACGGCTTTCTACGTTGAGTTTCTTTAGTATCACCTGATCCAGTTTCTGCTCATAGAATACAAGGGGTATTTCATAAATCGTGGTATTTACATCATAAGAGGTAAATACGGCTTCTGTTTCTACGTTGGTAAAAAGAGCGATCTTTCGCCGTGTTGCTTCATCAAGCAGTACCGGGGCCCGGCAGATAAGCACATCGGGCTGTATTCCCTGTTCCTGCATAGCCTTAACCGAATGTTGGGTCGGTTTTGTCTTAAGTTCCCCTCCCGCAACTTCGGGGAGCAGGGTTAAATGTACTGAGAGGGCATTGGTCTTTCCCATTTCATGAATAAGCTGCCGAGCCGCTTCAAGAAACGGGATAGACTCGATATCACCGACAGTACCGCCAATCTCTACAATAACCACATCTACATCCGGTTCTTTGCCAACCGCAAGGATTCTGCCCTTAATTTCATCGGTTATATGGGGAATAACCTGCACCGTCCGGCCCAGATAGCGGCCTTCCCGCTCCTTGCGGATAACTGCATCATAAACCTGGCCTGTTGTAATAGAATTAGCTCGGGAAAGTGGGCTGGAGGTGAACCGGGCGTAATTACCAAGATCCAGGTCTGTTTCAGCCCCATCATCGGTTACATAGACCTCGCCGTGCTGGTAAGGGCTCATAGTTCCTGCATCAACATTTATATAGGGATCACATTTGATCATCCGGATATTAAAACCCCTACACTCAAGAAGGGCGCCCAGAGAAGATGCGGCTATACCTTTCCCAAGGCTTGAGCATACACCGCCAGTGACAAAAATATACTTGTTCATGTAACGGCATTATGGACAGGGTAAGGCCTTTCGTCAACGGTCAAAAAATAAGACTAAAAAAATGTCTGAAATTGTTGATGGGCATCTAAATACAATATTTGAACATTCCCAGAATCATTCGACAGATGTAGAGGTATACTCTTTTGGGCAGTTGAAACCATTGAAATATCTATGTAAATCGGTAGATGTAATCGTAAAGCTAAAATAAGGCAATCTGCAGGACCCAAGGCAAGATGATATTGAAAAAAAAGTCTCCGATACCGAAAACACCCAAAATATCCAGAAAGAGGAGAACCCCATAGCTCCACATAACGAGCTTTGAACGCATGTTTGTTTAAAAACTGGGCCAATGCATCATGAATCATCGGATGAGGTGTTACTAAGGATTCAGAGGTCATGATGAGGGAGCTAGCTTCAAATGCATCAATAGGAATAGAAATATACGAACTTATTTCATCAACCTGTAATAATACAAAGGGCCTATCTTGAGTCTCATCATATAATATGGCAATTATATGAGCCTGCTTGTGTTGCTTCATCATACTTTTAACTATAGCACAGGTAAATTTAATTGACAGTTCATCGATAGCTTCTTACACTTAATTTTATGAGTGATTTCCTAACCGATGCAGAATTCGAACAGTTCCGTAAGCTGATTTACGATGAAAGCGGAATCCATTTCTCTGCAACCAACAGATCAATCCTTGAAAGCCGTATTAAAGAGCAGTTACGGGCTAATAATCTTGAACATGTACAGGATTATTATATAAAAGTTTCTAAAAATAAAGAAGAACTTAAGGAATTTCTCGATTCAATCACCACAAACCTCACACGATTTTTCCGTAATCAAGCCCATTTTGATGCATTAGAAAAACATGTTATTCCTGAACTTATAAAGATTAAAAAACCTCTCAACGACACAAGAATTAAGATTTGGAGCGCTGGTTGTTCAACCGGCGAAGAACCCTACACTATAGCCATGTTGATGAAAGAAGTTCTCGATCCGCCATGGAAAGCAGAGATCGTAGCCAGTGATATCAGCTTAAAATCACTGATGGTAGGTAAGGAGGGATTCTATACGGATGCAAAAATAGCAGGTGTTCCGGATAACTACCTAAAAAAATACTTTGACCGTGTGGAAGGGGGCTATCGCATTCATGATGATATCAAGGCTATGATCCGATTCGATTACCACAATCTAAAAAATGATTCGGGTCTCCGTGGTATGGATGTAGTTTTCTGCCGGAATGTCCTTATCTATTTTGATGAAACTGCCCAAAAGGCGGTCATTGAACGGTTCTGGGAAGCAATGGCCTCAAAATCGTTCTTATTTATCGGACATTCAGAATCACTATTTGGGATGAATACCCGTTTTGAATTTCTGAAAACTGAGTGGTCAACCCTATATCGAAAATACACCTGATAGGAGCAACTTTGTGGCTGACGAAATTTCCGTTTTAATTGTCGATGACTCTGCGCTTATGCGTAATCTAATATCTCGTATGGTAGAAGCAACGCCCGGTCTTATAGTAGCGGATAGGGCTATGAATGGTGATTTTGCCCTTCAAAAGATTGAGCGCTGTAAACCAGATGTTATTGTACTTGATCTTGAAATGCCTCAGATGAATGGGATCGAATTCCTAAAGGAAAGGAAACGGCGGGGTATCGATGTTCCGGTCATTATTCTTTCTTCCATAGCCCGAAGGGGTGCTGAAATTACCATGGAAGCCCTGTCACTTGGTGCAAGTGACTTTATTATGAAGCCCTCCGATACTCAACATGATGATATTCAGAGCATTAAGGAACATCTTACCAATTTACTCCTTGTATATGGCAAGCAATACCGCCAGAGTAAGGGTTTACAAACACCGTCAATTCTTGCTACTCCCCCGAAGACACCTCAAAAACTATCGGAACTACCACAGCCCGTTAAACCTGTTCGCCCGGCAAATGCCCCTAAACCAGGGCCAATCGAAATAATTGCCATTGGGATTTCAACTGGAGGCCCCAATGCACTTCGAGAAGTTTTTGCTAAACTTGATAAGGATCTTCCTGCTCCCATTGTGGTGGTGCAACACATGCCTCCGGGCTTTACCGAAGAATTCGCAAAAAGCCTAGATAAACTTTGTCCTCTTGAGGTCAAGGAGGCTGCAGAGGGTGATATTATTAAACCAGGACGTATTCTCATCGCACCTGGAGATAAACATCTTGAGGTAGAAAAGCGACCACTTGCTACGGTGGCTCATATTTCCGAGGCACCGCCTGTTAACGGTCACCGGCCTTCGGCAGATGTGCTTTTCGCATCCGTAGCAAAGGAATTCGGCAACCGAGCATTGGGAGTCATCATGACCGGTATGGGAAAAGACGGAGCTAAAGAATTAGGATCGATTCTTAATTCCGGGGGCTTGACTCTTGGCCAGGATGAAGTAACTTCTATAGTATACGGGATGCCAAAGGTTGCTTGGGAAATGGGCCATGTGATGGAACAGGTTCCACTCTCAAAGATGGCAGAACGAATCTGTACCTTGGCAAAGGACTATCAAACAGGAGGTTGAAATGAAAAAGGCCTATCGTTGTGATGATTGCGGTCACGAAATAGTACAGGATGAAGGGGATCCAGTTCCTGAATGCTGTGGAGAAAAAATGAAAGAAATTCCCCTCGAAGCCTGCAGAGATGCAGGGCCTGAAGCTGCACGGCCAGGAGCTGAGGATGAACCTTGTGAGGATTATACCGGAAAACAGATCTAACTAAATAGTAACCATGGAACTTCTAGAAATGATTATTTCTAGAGGTTTCCTTTTGTGGGATTTTCTAAAACCGATATTTTCTATATGATGGGCTATAATGCCCAGAAAGAAAAATACTGTACCAGTAGTTCACTATGATCCGGAAACAGAATTATCTATCATTTCTGATTGTTTAAAAATCAAATTGTCACAAAAAAAAAGCTCATCACCTCAAAAGTCACTTATTATTTTTATTACAAGTATTCTAAAAGGTCTTGCATGGCTTCATCTAGTATTTATCCTGACAACTTCGTTTTGTCTTTTTTTATTTAAATATATCAATCCCGGTGTCACAACACTGATGTTGTATCGTAAGTATTTGTATAATTACAAAATACAAGCACCACGGTACATTCCTCTAGAGAAAATTCCTAAAACCATACAAACCATGACGATCAAAGTTGAAGATGGTGATTTTTATAAGCATCATGGCATTATACCCGCAGCAATAAAAAACGCATGGAAATTGAACCAGCAATTTGGTGAGCCCGTCTATGGCGGAAGCACCATCACCATGCAAACCGCTAGAACTATTTTTCTTGTGCCAGAAAAATCCTATATACGAAAATACCTCGAAGCCATTATTGCCTTGGAAATGGAAGCAATACTGGGGAAAAAACGCATTCTAGAGCTTTATTTTAATTATGCTGAATGGGGAAAAGGGATCTTTGGAATAGAAACGGCGTCACGGTATTATTATAAAACCGGAGTCCGCTCAATTAGCACAGACCAGGCAATACGGTTTGTCACAATACTTTCATCTCCCCTTCGTTATGGTCCCTATAATTTTCAGCGTAATGGTATTTTACGAAGTCGCTATAATTATTTGGTCAAACGTTTTGCGGAATAAAAACACCCTAAAAACAACCTTATAGTATTTTCTCATAAAATATAGTATATTTTTAATGTACGACCGTGGACCCCCTGGTTTCTAGTTCATGACGATATCAAGGAGGACCTTATGGAAACAGCTGCTACGTTAAACGATTCTGCCATTGCCCTGACCGAAGCAAACAGACCGAAAGAAGCAATTTCCCTGTTCCGCAAGGCCCTTGCAATGGAACCTGCTAATCCCCTGTTATGGCTGAACCTTGGTATTGCCCAGCAAAAAGCCGGAGATTATACCAGTGCCATGGACAGCTTTTACCGTTGTTTGTCCTTTGACAGCACGATGGCTGAAGCCTGGAATGCTCTCGGTTTAATCCATTATGAGCTTGAGCACTTTGAAAAGTCTGAGGCTTGTTATAAAAAGGCATTGCAACAGGAGCGGCGTTCACCGAAAAGCTGGAACAATTTAGGGGTGCTATACTTTACCATGGGTAGTTATGAGGAAGCCCGACACTGTTTTGAACAGGCTGTAAGCTTATCACCTCATTACTATGATGCTCTGTATAATTTACGAGACACCTGTAATGAGCTCGGTGATACCAGAGCGGCCGTTGAATTTGGACGCCGTTTAGGAGAACTGAACAATTCAAAACCTATTCGTTTGTCCTAACGTAAAACAACAATACAGGAGCCTGGCTTCGTACATTGGGTCAGCGAAGCTTCTGTTCACTTGCGCTACAGATGGTCCTTATGATAGGTTTTCAGCAGGGATAATCCCCCACCTGGAGTCTTTTATTGAGAATTTTGTATATTAGCGAAATCGTTGGTAAGGTCGGAGTTTTTGCAGTAAAAAAAATACTGCCTTCGTTAAAGAAAGAAAAGCATATCGATTTTGTCATTGCCAATGCCGATGGAACTACCGGCGGCTATGGCCTTGGCCGCAATCATGCCGGATACCTCAGAAAACTTGGTATCGATGTACTCACCACCGGAGACTGTTGTTTTTATAAAAAAGATCTGGTTCAAAATTTTGATCGATTACCATATGTGCTGAGGCCCCTTAATATCAGTCCCTATGCTCCTGGCTTTGGAAGCCGTACCTACCAGGTTGGCACTGAAAAAGTTGCCATTGCAGTTCTATTGGGACAGGGAGGTTTTGACCGGCTCCATGCAGAAAATCCCTTCATCAAACTGCCTGAACTTTTAGAGCGTCTTCGCCGGGAGACACCCTATGTCATTATTGAGTTTCATGCCTCTACCACTGCAGAAAAACGTTCCCTTTTTGCACAGGCGGAGGGCCTCTGCTCGGCCGTAATCGGTTCCCATAGCAGAGTTCAAACCGCCGATGCCCGCATTACCCAGGGCGGAACCGCTACAATTACCGATGCGGGCCGTACAGGAAGCATCAATTCAGTAGGCGGGACTGATGCCAAGGTCCGGATTCAGGAATACCTGACTGGCATACCTGACTGGAGCCGGGATACCTGGGACCAAATTGAATTACAAGCCCTTTTTATTGAAATCGCACCTAATGGAAAGGCGACGTCGATTTCGCCCTTGCAAATTGTTTGTCAGGAGGTCCCCCATGAAGGAGATCGGAAGGATATTGAAAATTGAAGGTGACCTTGTCATCATTAAAGGTGGAGAACTGGCTGCCTGTTTTGGTTGTATGAATGAAGAATGCAAAAATAATGGGAAACAATTTACTGCACAGAATTCATTAAACCTGCCTATCGAAGAAGGGCAGCTGGTCGAAATAGAAAATAAGACCAGTACCGCAATGCTGCAAGGTATTACGGTATTTCTGCCACCAGTACTGCTTTTCATCCTTGGTTATGTACTTACCGGCCGTATGGTTCCTACAAGTTCAGATGACGTCCGTGTTGGAATAGGCGTAGCGGCTCTCTTTTTTGGCTTCTTTATCACCTATTGGGTACGAAAACTATTGCCCACAAAGGGTTCACCCTACATTACGAAAATCATTAAGGACTATTCCGAAGCAATCGCCATAGGACAACTTGAACAACAACCTTAGCTCACAGCGCCTCTAAAATTCTAACCGAGTTTTAGAAACGCCCAACAATAAATTTGCCCCTATACCTTAAAGGGTGTATATTTGTAATGAAGGATATTGATAAATATCCTTTACAACCGCTCATTATTGAGGGTTGATCATACCGGGCCGAAAGGACGGTACCATTAAGGAGCCTTGTATGAAAGGAAACAAGGTATATGTCGATTTAGGGACGATCTTCGATGAAATTTTCGAAGCCGCACAGAATTTCAGCGATGAATTCCAGTCAAACTTCAGCAAGTACGGTAATCGTTTTGGCGAGGGAGCACCTCACCCCTTTGGTGATCAGGGGCCCTTCGGTTTTGCCCAGGACGAAAATGTAGACTACTATCCCAATTATTCCTACCCGCCCATGAATGTCTACATGCTTCCTGACCGGACTCTTGTTTTCGAGTTTGCCCTGGCGGGTTTTGACGAAAAGAACATCAGCCTCTCATTCCAGGGAGACTATATGGTGTTCTCTGCCAAAATTAACCCCGAATACCAGTTGGAAGAAAACATACGATACTTTAAGCGCCGGCTTAAGCTCAAGGATATTGAAAAACAGAAATACTATGTTCCCCTGGACAAATTCGACCAGGAAAAGGTTAAAGCAGTTTACCGGAACGGTATCCTCAAGGTAACCATTCCTCCCAAGGAAGAACCTGCCGGTACCGAAGGCATTAAAATCGAAATTATTAAAGAAGGTGAATAGTACCAATCAGGTTGATGAAATGCTCCCGGCAGTTCTACAACCTCACAGGTCTTAATAAAAATAAAAGGGCTGTCCACGAACACCGTGGACAGCCCTTTTTAGTACTGGCCTCTTACTGTTGGCCCCACAACAGGGCCAACAGGTTACATCTTATTTCTGATACAATGGCCGGGCTACATAGTGGGTGTGTAGAAGCTCATGAGCCTTGTGATCGTTAGGTTCACCAAGGAACTCATCATAGACCTGCTTGATGAAGGGGTTCTGGTGTGAACACCGATAGGTGGACTTTTCATCATCCGCATAGATACCGGCAATCCGCTTGGACCGAACCTCGTCGGTACAGCCATAGGGCTGACCACCACCAGCGATACAACCGCCACGACAGGCCATGACTTCTACAAAGTGGTAGGGAGTTTCCTTTCCGGCAGCCTTTGCTTCCTTAATTTTCTCCAGTACAGCAGCAATATTACCCATTTGATGGGCTACAGCAATCCGGATCTTCGTTCCGTTCATATCAACTTCAGCTTCCTTTACCCCCTGAAGACCCCGGGCAGGAATAAAATTGACATCTCCCATTTCCTTCTTGGTAACAAGGAAATAGGCAGTACGAACAGCAGCCTCCATAACACCGCCGGTTGCTCCAAAGATGGTACCAGCACCGGTATAGGGACCAAGCGGACTATCAGCCTCTTCATCGGGGAGGTTCAGGATATCAATGCCAGCCTGTTTAATCATCCGGGCTAATTCCCGGGTGGTAATGGAAACATCAACATCCTGATATCCGGAGGACTTCATATCATCATTTCGGTCAATTTCCCATTTCTTGGCGGTACAGGGCATGATTGAAACAGAGAAGACCTTTGCAGGATCCACCCCTGCCTTCTGAGCCCAGTAGGCCTTAATCATGGCACCCATCATCTGCTGGGGACTCTTGGCAGTGGAGAAATGGGGGATCATTTCAGGGTAGTATTTTTCTAGGTAGTCTACCCAGGCAGGGCAACAGGAAGTGATAAGCGGGATGTCACCTTTTCCTTCGGTGAGTCGCTTAACCAGTTCTGTACCTTCCTCCATGATAGTAAGGTCTGCCGCAAAGTTGGTATCAAAGACGGTCTTAAAGCCAAGCCGGCGAAGGGCAGCATAAATTTTCTTAGTGATAATGGTTCCAGGTTCAAGACCAAATTCTTCACCAAGAGCAACACGGACAGCAGGAGCAATCTGTACAACTGGGTGGATGTCCTTATTCTGCAGGGCTGCCCAGACTTTCCGGGTATCATCCCGTTCATAAATAGCGCCAACCGGACAGTGGGCGGAACACTGACCGCATTTGATACAGGGGCTTTCACCAAGGGGAACATCGGCTGCGGAAGCTATACGACCGCTTATTCCACGGCCAAGGAACTCGATGGCCCATACGTTCTGCATATCCTGACACACCTTAACACAGCGCCCACAGCGGACACATTTTTTGGGATCCAGAATAATGGAGGGATTCGATTCATCCTTTTTTAGGTCCTTTACAATGTTCTGGAAGGGTACTTCTCGGATACCGAACTCGGCTGCCAGAGTCTGCAGTTCACAGTTACCATTCCGGGGACACTGGAGACAATCGTTGGGATGGTTAGACAAAATTAGTTCCACCACGGTGCGGCGAACCTGAATAATTTCAGGATCGTGGGTAATTACCTTCATACCCTCGGCCACAGGGGTGGTACAGGCCCGTACCATTTTGGGGGAGCCTTCCATCCGGACAATACAGATGCCGCAAGCCGCCCATGGGGGCAGATCGGGATTATAGCAGAGGGTCGGTATTTTAATGTTTGTCTTTTTAGCCGCATCGAGAATAGAAGTACCTTCTTCTACCTGAACCGGCATGCCATTTATCGTCAGATTAACCATCGATCTACTCCTTATTTCTTCATGACAGCGCCGAACTTACAGACATTGTAGCATTCACCGCATTTAATACACTTGGATGCATCAATGACATGGGGCTGGCGTTTTTCACCGGAAATACAGCTGACCGGACAGCGCCGGGCACAGAGACCACAACCAATACATTTATTGGGATCGATTTCGAACCGTACCAGGTGCTTACATTTCCCAGCCCGGCACTTCTTATCCACAATGTGTTCGATGTATTCATCCCGGAAGTTTCGAATCGTGGAAAGGGTCGGGTTAGCCGCAGAACCACCCAGCATACAGAGGGAAGCCTTGGTCATAGCCTTACCAATTTCTTCCAGCTTGTCCAGATCTGACATTTCACCGTTACCGCGGGCAATCTTTTCCAGGATATTTTTAATCTGGGTAGTACCGATACGGCAGGGAGAACATTTACCGCAGGATTCATCCACACAGAATTCCATGTAGAACCGGGAAACGTCCACCACACAGTCGTCCTCGTCCATAACGATCATACCACCGGAACCCATCATGGACCCAAGAGCAGTCAGACTCTCATAGTCGATGGGGGTATCCAGGTCTTTTTCGGTCAGGATACCGCCGGAAGGACCGCCGGTCTGAACACCTTTGAATTTCTTTCCATTCTTAATACCACCACCGATGTCGAAAATAATTTCCCGGAGGGTGGTCCCCATGGGAACTTCGACAAGGCCTGAGTTATTCACCTTACCGGTAAGGGCGAAAACCTTGGTCCCCTTGGATTTTTCCGTACCAATCTTCGCAAGCCATGCGCCGCCCTTGGTTAAAATAACAGGAATATTGGCCAGGGTTTCCACATTGTTGATGACCGTGGGCTTACCCCAGAGACCGGACTGGGCTGGGAATGGAGGCTTCGGAACGGGCATACCCCGTTTCCCTTCGATGGACTGAATGAGGGCGGTTTCCTCACCACAGACGAAGGCACCGGCACCAAGCCGGATTTCGATGTCAAAATCAAAACCGGAGCCCAGAATGTTTTTACCAAGCAGTCCGTAATCTTTTGCCTGTTCAATGGCGATCTTGAGCCGGTCGATTGCAAGCGGATATTCAGCACGGATATACACATAACCCTGATGGGCACCAATGACCTTACCGGCAATGACCATGGCTTCGATGATGGAATGGGGGTCCCCTTCGATGGTAGACCGGTCCATATAAGCGCCGGGATCACCTTCATCGGCGTTACAGATCATGTATTTGGTATCACCAGGAACTTTGCGGGCAATATCCCACTTAAGCCAGGTGGGGAATCCCGCACCGCCACGGCCCCGGAGACCGGAAATTTTCAATTCTTCGATAATTTGCTCGGGGGTCATCTCAAAGAGGGCCTTTTCCAGCGCTACATAGCCTTCCCGGGCAATATATTCATCGATGCTTTCAGGATTGATGACACCGCAGTTCCGCAGTACCACCCGCAGCTGTTTCTGGTAGAACTCTATATCCTCAACAGCTACTTTGTTCTTATTAGCTTCATCTTTTTTATACAGGAGCTTTTTAACTTCTCGCCCCTTTACAATCTGTTCAGCAATAATGACCTGAGCATCTTCAGGTTTTACTTCCACATAAAAGGAGTCTTCCGGCAGGACCTTAACGATCGGTCCCTTTTCACAGAAGCCGAAACAGCCGGTTTTTACAATCTGAACCTGATCCTTTACACCCTGTTTTTCTGCTTCTGCGATCAGATTTCGATAAATCTCGTCACTCTTGTTGGACTCACATCCCGTACCGCCGCAGACGAGAATATAGTGGTTATAAGCCATGCTTTCCCCCTTACTGAGCGTTAATAATATCTACAGCGGGCCTATCCAGGATGAGATTATCCAGCAGTTCCCGTCCGATTAAATGCTTTTCTACAATGTCCTTTGCAGCCTTTGCGTCTACCTTGCCGTAAATAACCGTAGGCATACCGGGCATAACAACCTCTACGGTTGGTTCGGAGTGACAAAGCCCCATACAGCCAGTCTGACGAACCAAAACCTGGTCCACCAGGTTCTTTTCATCCAGGGCTTTCAGGAACGCGTCCAAGGTAACCTTTGCCCCAGCGGCTATACCACAGGTTCCCATACCGACGATTACCTGAATATTCTTTCCTTCCGTATCCCGCTTGCGCAGGTCATTTTTTTTGGAATCCCTGAGCTTTCTCAGTTCTTCCAGTGTCATCTTTGCCATAGCGATCTCCTTCGCATTAATCTTCCGCTTCTAAGGAACGAAGATATTGATCCAGCAGTACCTGGGATCCAGCCTCTTCCAGATCACCCAGGACATCCAGTAATTCTGTTTTCCGTACCTCATAGTTTGCAACACAACCACCCCTCTGCAGGGATCTCCGTACCACAAACTCTTTAGGTCCAGAAAGCAACAGAATCATTCTGATTAAGCCCGGAATATCCCCCAGGGGAGGGGTATCCACGTTATCCAGGTCAAACCAGGCTGAAACCATGGTTCCCTGGCCTTTTTGAGATGTAATATCCCATCCGCCTCCGCATTGTTCAGCGGTTTGCACTAAAAAGGGCAACCCCAAACCAACCTTGCGATGGGGATGTTTTATCCCATCGGTATGAAAAGGGTCCAAGGCTTTCTGCAACTCCTCAGAAGTCATACCCTTTCCATCATCCTGGACCGTGAACCGGAATTGTGTATCCGATTCTTCCAGTATTACCGTAACGATATTGGACTGCGCTTCAGCTGCATTTTGTACAATATCCAGCACCAGATCGCTGACGGTAAAATGCATATTTTTTAAACTACCCTATTTTGCAGTCTGATACTTTGCAATGATATCCGGAAGCTGATCCTTAGTTACCTTTCCATAAACATCGTTGCCAATAGTAATAACCGGAGCTAGGCCACAACATCCGACACAGCGGACCGGATCGATCGAGAATAATCCATCCTCGGTAACCCCGTCTTCTTCAAGACTCAATATGGACCTGGCTTCATTAATGAGCTCCTGGCCGCCCTTAAGATAGCAGGCCGTTCCGAGACAAACGGAAATTTTGTATTTTCCCGGCTTGGTGGTCTTAAAGAAGTGATAGAAGGTAATAACTCCATAAATTCTGGCCAAAGGAATGCCAGTAATTCGTGAAGCCTTTTCGGCAGCCTCCCGGGGAATGTAGCCAAAGGTTTCCTGTATTTTGTGCAGGATCATAATGAGGCTACCGGGTTTTGCCTTCCATTCGTCGATAAACGCGGCCAGTTCCTTGGGGAACTCGATGTCGCGGGAGAGCGTGGTATACGCTGATGCCATGGATACCCCCGAAATATATAGATAAAAAAGTATCGTATAAACGACGGGCATATTTTATATCTTGTCAATAATTTATGCAAGTCGACTGTAATTTTAGTTTTTATCTATATAATTTTACCTTTATATAACAACAAGGAAATCACCTAGAACCATAGTAGTACAACTGCGAGTATTTACGGTTTCCATGCAATCTGGTACACCAATGGGTTCTCAAGAACTAATAGATCTACGAAAGGGATGACAAAGAACGCCTTAGACCCCGATCCGCTACCACCAAGTACTGAACAAATTGTGCCAGGAACATGTACTTCCAGGGTAATCTGGCTGGATGCAATCTCCTGAGCAATAGTCTTGCCATAGACAGAAGTAACTAGCGTAAGATAATCCGCTGGGGAAAGCTTTTCTCCGGTTATTATTGGTGCCATAAGCGCATCTAGGTAATCCCTTATTTCTGGGGTAAACAAACTGAGCAATTGAGATGTGGATTCCCTGTTCAAGGTCACACTAAAGCGAGATTCCTCTTTTACTAATATTTGTTGTACAAAGAGAAACCGTTGTGAAAGCTTTTCAGAGTCTACAATCCGAAAACGGCCTTCCAACCCCTGCGGTGCTACATCTTTGGTAGCAACCAGAGCAAGTTCTGGCACCTTTTGAAAGGATGCGGTAATTTCAGCGGCTGAAATAAGCGCCCCTGTACTCTTTTGGTTAGAACTACTCAAATCGTTTAATAAAGAAGCCACCTTAGGTTTTATACTTCCCGTAAAAAAGACATCCACTTGTTGATCTGAACGAAGAGTAGCTACCATAGAAACAGAACAGGCGCTCAAGCTCAGAACGCAATTCATCAATATGAATAAATAAGAATGCAGTTTCATATACCAATAAACAACCTAGTTACCAGAATAGCACACTTATGTTACATTTTAACGAAACATTTTACTTTATTCCGTGTCAAATGAAATATCTTACCAACACAACTATAGACGAGGTTAGATTGATGAATACAGCCACCACACCTTGGGCCTTCCTGGATAAATATCGGGGAACTTATTTTAACGGAGAATGGCCAACCTTACCAGAAATGTTCCGAATTACCGTACAACGGTACGGTGAACGGCCCTGTTTTACCATTTATGAAGGTGATGAGCGGATCAGCCTCACCTATAACGAAGCACTCACCAAAATTGAAGCGGTAAGCCGATGGCTCCACGCTCAGGGAATCCGCAAGGGTGATAAGGTGGCAGTGACGGGGAAGAATTCCCCTGAATGGACAGTAGCATATCTAGGGATTCTTTTTGCGGGTGCTACCGTGGTGCCCATCGACTATCAGCTTAAAACTGATGAAATTGAACTTTTACTCCGTACTGCCGATGTGGCAATCCTCTTTGTAGACGAAGAAAAACATAATCACTTTGTTGAACAACCGGGTCAGCTTACGACAATTATTTCTCTCAAAAAGGGTGTTGGAACCTATATTTACGACCTGGATGGCCCCCAGACCGAGATTGTACCAGCAGCAGAAACTGATCTAGCGGCTATCCTCTTTACATCCGGAACCACGGGTAATCCCAAGGGGGTAATGCTTACCCACAAGAATCTCGTTAGCGACTGCTACATAGCCCAAAGCAACCTGACCATTTATCACACCGATGTATTCTATGCCCTGCTACCCATTCATCATTCCTATACCATGCTGGCGGTCTTTATCGAAGCTATTTCGGTAGGGGCCGAACTGGTCTTTGGGAAACGGATTGTAACGAAGGCCATACTGAAGGATTTAAAAGAGGCCAAGGTAACCATGTTCCTTGGGGTGCCCATGCTCTTTAATGCAGTCTTGAATGGTATTATGAAGGGCATTAAAGCTAAAGGACCGCTTGTTTACGGCCTCATTCGGGTAATGATGAGCATCTCCGGGTTTATTAAAAAGGTCTTTAAGGTTAATCCGGGTAAAAAAATGTTCCATTCAATTCTGGACAAGGCGTCCCTTTCATCAATCCGCATCTGTATTTCCGGCGGCGGACCTCTTGCCCCCAGAATCTTTAAACAATACAACCAGCTGGGGATCGATTTTGTCCAGGGCTATGGATTAACCGAAACCTCTCCCATTATTGCCCTGAATCCTAAGGAACATTACAAGGAAACCAGCGTGGGTAAGGTGCTTCCAATGACCGATTTACGGATCCTTAATCCAAACGAACAAGGTATCGGGGAAATTATTGTTAAAGGACCTATGGTAATGCAAGGCTATTACAAAATGCCGGAAGAAACCCGGGAAACCTTTACCGAAGATGCTTACCTGAAAACTGGTGACCTGGGCTACCTGGACAGTGAGAACTACCTCTACCTGACCGGCCGGGCGAAAAACATGATCGTTACCGAGGGTGGAAAAAATGTATACCCAGAAGAAATAGAAAACGAATTCCAGCTTTATGGAGAAATTGAACAGATCCTGGTACGAGGATACCTCATCGATGCGAAAATGAAAACCGAAGGCATTGAAGCCCTTGTATATCCAAACCAGGAAGCCTTTAAGGATGAGGTCGGAGCATTAAAGCCCAAGGAAGAAATTAAGCGCCGGATTGATGAAATCATCACCGAGGTGAACCAGCGGCTTAAACCTTACCAGAAAATTGAGCGGGTCACCATTCTGGATGAACCCCTCGAAATGACCACCACCAAGAAAATAAAACGGAACGCCGTTAAAGTATAACAGAGCAAGGTTTTCATAATATAGGGTCTTCTATACACTGTGGTTTATAGAAGACCTACCATCCAAGGGTATACTACAACTATAGACCATTCAAATGGTCTCCAGGACAGACCTGAGCAATCAAAACCTGATCTTTCAGAACATGCTGAGTACCATATCACATTTTATCATAATACATCATTGCATTTCTATTAATATTTACTAAACTTTCATATAGATCCCGGCAAAGTGGGCCAGCAACCTATCTTGCAACGGGACTATAAACAAAGGCTTCCATAAAAAAGACATGGTTGCCTGGGGAGGTTACTATGGCAGTACTTACCATTTCTCGAGACATTGGGTCTGGTGGTCTTGAACTTGCCCGCCGTACTGCAGAGCTGACCAACTACCTCATTGCTGATAAATCCGTTATAGAACACATCATGAGAGAATATGGATTTGTCAATTTTGATAAAAGCTATGAATCATCGGGTAGTTTTTTCAGTGCAGAGGAAGAACTTACCGAACGGACTCTATCTTTTTTGGATCAGGTGATTCGGGCTATTGCAAGGACCAATAACTGTATTATCATTGGCCGTGGGGGCTTTGTCCCATTAACCGGTTTTAGCGATGCAATCCATATCAGGGTAACGGCCCCATTTTCGGTTCGTGTTGATCGCGTCATGAGAGAAAGTAATCTCTTGAGCCGTATCGATGCTGAACAAGTTGTGCTAAAAAAGGATAAGGCCCGCCGAGGCTTCCTTGCCCGATACTACGGGGTACGCTGGGAAGATACTGTTCCCTTCGATATGGTAGTAAATGTAGACATCTTTGGGATCGATCCCCTGGCACATCTGTTGGCTGATACTCTGGATCAATTAATGAGCAAACAGGTTAATCCTCCTTCGGTTCAAGATATTTCGGTCGATCCAATCCTTCTCGAAGTGGCTCAAAAGCAACTCGCTGAACATTATGAGATAGAACAGGATCTATAAAAGGCTCGCACTATACGACAGAGATCTATAGCCAGTTTCTATGTAAAAGATACAGCCACTTTTAGTCCTTCCGGCATCGGCTGAGGGCAGCAGAAAGGAGGGGTAGATCAATTTTCCCTGCAGCCAATGCCTGCTGGCATTCTCTCTCATGAAGGGGTAGTTCAAAGGCTCTGCGCCCCACATGTTCCGGATAATGGGCATCGGAACTGGTGATAAGCGGATACCCAAGAGTTTGTACGGTAGGTGGCAGTCGGACACACTCCAGAGCAGACCAAGGACCGGCTGACACAAAGCCAAGCTGACTTGTCATGGAAAAAGCAGGCCGATCCACATGGGCGGGTATAACTAAACCGCCAAATTGCTCTACAAGGGGGCCTATTTCATCAAGCCCCAATTCCAGTGCAGATCCTAGGTATATGTCAATTTCCCCTTCTATTTCATCGTGTTCATTCACTATAACCTGGTCGCCAAGACGCTCCGGATCATGAGGAATCGGTGGCAAAAGAGTATGCACGTACTCACCCAAGGATAGAGCCTTTTCTAAGGTATCAAAGAGGCAGAGCACATGCACCTCTTCACGGGTGGTAGCTTCCATTCCAAAGATTGGTATGATGTTATAGGACACGCAAAGTTTTGCAAAGGAAGGACAATTGGCACAGGTGTTATGATCGGTAAGAGCAAGGATTTTTATCCCCCGACGAGCCGCCTCTTCGACAAGAACCCGTGGAGATAAATCCAGTGAACCGCAAGGAGACAGGCATGAATGGTTATGCAGATCTGCCAGCATATTTTGATTTAGGCGTAGCCCAGCAGTGTAAAGAGACGGCCTGAGGTTATAAATTGATTTTCAGCGGTCCGCACGATAGCAACCCCTTCCTCTCGTGCAGCTTCGATCATATCCTCTGGGACCGGTCGAGAATTACAGATGATAATTAATGTGATATTCACCAAGGTGGCTACCGCTACCGTATTTTTATGGGCTTGAATAGTAATCAGAGCTCCCGCAGCTTTTGCATTAGCCATGACATCGGATAGAAGGTCTGAAGTATAAGCCCCCTCAAGGTCCGTATCTTCGAACCGGTCTTGCACAACTTCACATGAAAGGGTCTTAATAACATCACTGATTTTCATCAATCCTGCTCCTTGGTGTTTTTAAGGTATATAACCGAAACCACCTTTGTGGGACCTCCCAGGGTGGACTCTATCGTAAATTCATCGGAGACCCGTTTCGTATTGGCAAGTCCCATACCAGCACCAAAACCTAAGGAGCGAATCCATTCATTGGCAGTGGACCAGCCTTCCTGCAGGGCAAGCTCTATATTTTCTATACCCGGGCCGGTATCCAAGGCTGTAATAACGACCTTGTCGCCTTGAATTGAACAGCTAATGGTGCCTCCATAGGAGTGTACCACCTGGTTAATCTCCAGTTCATAACTTGCTATAGCAATACGGCGGATAAGTTTGGGATCCAGATTAAGTGCTTTGAGGGCTTTTTTTATTTCGGTAGATGCATGACCGGCACCTTCAAAATCATACCGGGTAGTACTAAATTGCAGTTCTTTCACCGAGGCCGCATCCGCAGCTGGGGGCGGATTATTTTTTTCAAGCCGTAGTACCTCCCGGTTAATTTCCACAAGAAGTGTACGGATAACATCCTTGGAGGTAATAATACCTACCAGTTCCCTGGCCTTATTGAGAACCGGAAAGCGGCCATATCGGTATTTATTGAGGTATGAAATAGCAAAAGAAAGAGGCATATCATCTTCCAGCACAATAACATTCCGGGTCATACGCTTTTCGGCTATATCATCTATGTAACCCTTATCGAGGGCTGTCACAATGTCATCTATGGAAACAATACCCAAAAGCCGCTGATCCTCAGCAATCGGTACACCGGTAATATAGTTTTCTCGCATCAACCCCTGTATGTGCCGTAATGTATCAGTCCGTTTTGCAGTAATAAGAGCAGTGGTCATTACATCTTTAATTTTGAGCCGATAAATGAGTTCTAGAATCACTGTTGGGGAATCGAAGGTATTGATGGGAATATCATCCTGCATGGTCCTGCCCCTTAAGGATATACTGTTCTACAAATTCAGCTACCCCATCTTCTTCATTAGTCTTGTTAGTTATTGCCTTTGCAATAGCCTTTATTCTCGGATCCCCATTTGCCATGGCTACTCCAAAACCAGCCCAACGAATCATACTCTCATCATTCATGCTGTCTCCAATGGCCATAACCTGACTACGGTCAATTCCAAGTAACTGTGCCACTATTGCCAGAGCTTCGCCTTTACCGGTGGCAGGAGGAAGAATTTCAAGGAAATAGGGCTTACTGGTAAAAATAGTCACCCGATCCCCAATAAAAGTCTTTAGTATCGTTTCCAGAGGACGCAATAAGGCAGGATCTCCAGGAACAACCATTTTTTGAGCCCCCGCAGCGAGGAAACTCCTAAAATTATCAACCACAACCTGCCGCTGACCGGTCAGTTTTTGATCAATATCTGCATATTCATTCCGGCGGGATACATAAATTGTTCCTTCATCATAGATCTGTACTGGAAAACCTTCCGCATCGACTAGATCATAAACTGCAAGAGCAGCTTCCATAGGAAGAAAAAATTCCTTAATTACTGTACCGGTGTGACTTTCCAAGATAGTGGTGCCATTATTGCAAACGAGATACCCCGGCCGTTTATGCAAGCCCAGATCCCGGGCATAACGGTCCATCGCTGCAGGGGATCGGCCAGAGGCAAGCATAACAATAACCCCCGCTGCTTCTACTCGTTTTAAGACATTTTTTGTATGAAACGATATGGTTAAATCTTCACGAAGAAGCGTGTCATCCAGATCCAGAGCTAACAGCTTAATTTCATGCATCGGCTGTTCCTTTTTCCAATAATTTACCTAGGGCAACACAGGCCTGAAACATTGAAAGAGGGGTAGATAGTACGGTGATTCCGTGTTCTTCGGCTACTTTTTTCATCGTTGGCTGTGGGTTTTTATCGTTAACAAGCAATACTCCTTTAGCACCTACAATATCAGCTGTACGAATTGTTTGTTCCGATGTTAGAGAAGTAACGATGATGGCATTTTCCAAGTCTGTTACCAACACATCACTCATCAGATCGCTCGCCACCACATGTTCTATTATAACACCAGAGAAATCATCGCCTTTATTAATAACATGAGCAGGAAGTTGCTCAATAATATCAAGAAACGTCATTCAGACTCCCTTACTCTTCTATATAATCCTGTTTTGCCATCCGGGCAAGTTCCCGATAATGTTCTGCATTTTCCTTAATACCCGCAATCTCTGCAGCGGTCAATTCTCGTATTACCTTTGCAGGAGCACCAAGAATAAGCGACCGGGAAGGAATTTTTTTTCCCTGAGTCACAAGCGCACCAGCTCCGACAATAGATTCAGAACCTATCTCAGCACCGTTCAGAATGATAGCCCCCATACCAATGAGGGCATTATCACCTATCACACAGGAGTGTAGAATCGACCGATGTCCTACCGTTACATGTTTACCCACAATAGTAGGCATATTGGTATCCACATGAATCACCGTTCCATCCTGTATATTGCTCCCCTCCCCAATTTCAATCGGCGCAATATCAGCCCGCAGGGTAACCGAAAACCAAACTGAAACATCTTTGGCGAGACTAACCGCACCGGCAACTTCCGCATTCCAGGCAATGAAAACCGATTGATGAATTTTTGGGACCAAATCCTTAATTGCATGAACCATTATACCCCTCCATACTTGAAGAATATCCGCATCTAGGTCACTATTCAATAGCAATTTTTATCTCTACCATGCTATACTAGATACCATAATGGGACGGATTTTTGTATTTGTAAATCAAAAAGGCGGAGTAGGAAAAACCACTTCAGCCATCAATATTGGCGCATACCTGGCAGAAGCTGGACAACGGGTACTGCTCGTAGACTTTGACTCCCAAGCTAACCTTACTAGCGGTGTTGGAGCCGATGGGAGCAAGCCTGGGATATATGAACTGATATCCGGAAAAAACAGCGCCACCGAAGTCATTCAGGAAACCTCGGTTCGAAACCTTTTTGTTATTCCAGCTTCGATTGACCTTTCAGGGGCTGCGGTTGAATTAGTAGAACAGGAAGACCGGGATTACTATCTAAAACGTTCCCTGGATAGTCTGCGGGATCAGTATGATTTTATCTTGATTGATTGTCCCCCATCCCTTGGAATTTTAACCCTCAACGGGTTAGTTGCCGCCGATGGGGTACTGATACCGCTACAATGCGAGTATTTTGCCCTAGAAGGACTTTCTCTACTCCTCCAAACCATTAAACGCATCCAGAAGGGGCTGAATCCCCATTTAGATATTGCAGGTATATTTTTTACCATGTATGACCAGCGAACCAAGCTAGCTCAGGATGTGGTCCGACAGGTAACCGCCTATTTTAAGGACCGGGTCTTTAAGACTATTATTCCACGAAATGTCCGACTTTCTGAAGCACCTTCCCATGGCATCCCGATATCCCAATACGATGCCCTCTGCGTAGGAGCCCGCAGTTACAAAAGTCTCGCCGAGGAGGTACTGAACCGTGGCCGCTAAATATGGACTCGGTAAGGGTCTTGATGCGCTGCTCTCAGGAACCTCAGCAGATGAAACAAGACCTGAAAACGCACCTCAGGGAGAAGTTCGGATACCCCTCGAAAAGCTGAAAGCCAACCCCAATCAGCCCCGCAAAGTGTTTGATGAAGAATCGCTTCAGGAACTGGCCGCCTCAATCCGGGAACATGGGATCATACAACCAATCATTGTTGAAGAAACCCCTGACGGAACCTATATCATCGTCGCAGGCGAACGACGAAGCCGGGCTGCCCGTTTAGCAGGGCTGCGGGAAGTACCAGCAATTATCCGCAACTACTCTGATGAACGACGACTCGAAGTAGCTCTTATCGAAAATGTTCAGCGATCGGATCTGAACCCCGTTGAGGAAGCCCAAGCCTATAAGCGCCTCATGGAACTGACCGGCCTCTCCCAGGATGAGGTGGCCGCCCGGGTTGGTAAAAACCGTTCTACTGTAGCTAATGCCCTGAGGCTCCTCAAACTTCCTGATGACATGCAGCATGCTTTAGCGGCCCAGCAAATGACGAGTGGCCATGCCCGTGCTATCCTTTCTGTAGTTAACCCAGCTGATCAACGGGTGCTTTTTGGAAAAATTATTGCCGATGCAATTTCAGTACGGGAAGCAGAAAAATTTGCCCAGGAACTTAATGGCGGCATCCGTGCAGCGGATAAACCAAAGAGAACAGATAAACTCCATGAAAAAGCTCCAGAATTACTTGCCATGGAACAACAGTTTATTGATATTCTGGGAACAAAGGTTTCTATTTCAGGGGGACTGAAACGAGGGTCCATACATATTGATTATTATTCAATGGAAGATCTGGATAGGATCTATGCAATATTAGCCAGCAAAGAAACTCAATAAGAGTATAGTAAAAGGAAGGATGTCATGAGTACCATACTAATTATAGACGATGACAGCACCATTCAGGATGTGGCTGAAGCAATCCTTAAAAACCAGGGGCATACCGTCTTAAAAGCTCTCGACACCCTGCAAGCTGAACGTTATTTATCCTCATCATGTATAGATCTTATTCTGCTTGATATTGTGTTACCCGGTCAAGGCGGCCTGGAATACCTCATGGATATCAGGAATCGGCATCCAAACATTGCTGTTATTGTTATGTCTGGTAAGGTGCGAACGGACCTCTTACCGGTAAAAAAGCTGGCCCAGCAATTTGGCGCCGTCTGTATTCTTTCAAAACCCTTTACAGCACCAGAATTGATTGAATCTGTAACAGCTGCTCTGAAAAGCAGCTGTAATTAACTGCGGCCTGGGTTGCGGCTACTGCCATACACTAGGAGCCTGTCGGACAAGTCCGACAGGCTCCTAGCCAGAAATAAGCCCTGGCCGGCCTTCCCAGAGGAGTATTGCCGCGGCAGCAGCTACATTAAGGGAGTCCACAGCATCCACTTCAAAACGCCTCTGTGGAATCGTAACCTGTGCACAAGACCGGTTCAACATTTCCTGAGACAAGCCAAACCGCTCATTACCCAACATGAGAGCAAGTTTTTTCACCTGACGGAGGGACTCGGGGCTACAGGAGTCTGGACTGAGCATGGCCGCCCAGAGTTCCCATCCCGTGCTTGCGAGGAGTTCCAATTCACCGGCACCATGAAAGGTATAGATGGGTAATGCAAACACCGCAGCCATAGAACAGCGAAGCACCCGCCGGCTATACGGATCGGCAGAACGAGGGCCCAGCAGGATTCCATCCCATCCAAGAGCCGCAGCGGTTCTGATAATGGCCCCCAGATTTTCCGGGTCTGTAATTTGTGGCAAAACAACAAGTCGCTGCCCTGAAGCAACCAGCGTCCCCGCTTCGGACAGAGGTTGTAGCTCAGGCCGCCGGGCCGCAAACAGTAAGCCCCGATGAAAGGGATAGCCCGCAAGCTTGCTGATTTCTGCTTCGCTCAGAACCTGTATGGGAATTGTTCCTCGGCTGATGGCCTCTGCATCTTCCAAAGCGGCGGGCACACAAAGTATTCCCAGGGCATCACAAAAGGCTGCGGTCCGTTCAGCCACGAGCCGACCTTCAGCAATAATAATCCTTTCCTTACGGAGTTCTCGGTCTTTAAGCTCGGCAA
Organism: Gracilinema caldarium DSM 7334; assembly: GCF_000219725.1. Classification (GTDB taxonomy): domain Bacteria; phylum Spirochaetota; class Spirochaetia; order Treponematales; family Breznakiellaceae; genus Gracilinema; species Gracilinema caldarium. The sequence goes on from NC_015732.1 coordinate 3,146,833, forward strand.
ACCAAGCCAGGTCCAACTCAGCCATTGGTACGACCCATAAACCAGGCTTTCCAGCCCTGATACACCTGGGACCGATCAAGGCCCAGAGCTTTTTCATAATCACCCCGTTCCAGCAAACGGAACAGAGCTTCTTTGCCGAATATTTCCAGCACATATTGAATAAAAGAATCGGCAAAGCTATAGCCATTATGGTTGGCAAAATACAGCGGGTTTCCAGATGTCAGTATTTTTTCCGGAGGAAATTCCATAGATTGATGAATTGCTTTGCCGCGACTGCCGTTGGTGAGATACAGGGCCACCCCTTCGTTAAGCCAGAGGGGGCAATGGGGATATAACCGATAGATGACCGTGTGAATATACTCATGGCCAACTGCACCAAGAATACTGTCATAATCATGCACCCTGGTTGGATGGTCTGGCGAGAGAAGCAATACCTTTTCGCCTATATTATCCCCAATGTACCATTCAAGATTCAGAAGCCGGCCGATGAGGCCATACTTCTTTGTCACAAACTGCTGATGGTCTGTATAGATATATACATGGGTAACAGGAACGGAAACATTAAAAAACTCAGCCCCCGCGCTTTCTGCAGCTTCCAGAGCTCTGACCAGATCTTCCAGAACTGTCACCCTTTCATCAACATGATGAATGATAAAATTGCCATAAGAACTTTGACACATTCCCCCTATTTCGGGATTGCTTGCACAGGAGATAAAGAGCAGAAAACAAACAACAGCAGGGTACCAGTGTTTCATACCCTGCTGTTATAGCAGAAAGGACTTTTACCGTGCAACGGCAGCGGGTGGCTTTGGAAAGCTCTGAATACATTTCAGAGAATTTTCCAAATCTTCACCGGAGAATTCATAATCCTGCAACTGTCCAGCAAAGTACTTTTCATAACCCGCCAAGTCCATAAGCCCGTGACCGGAAAGACCGAAAACAATAACCTTTTCCTTTCCTTCTTCCTTGGCCTGTTTTGCTTCCCGGATCGCCATGGCGATGGCGTGGCTCGATTCGGGAGCTGCGATAATGCCTTCGGTTCGGGCGAAGGTGACCGCCGCATCATAGCATTCAAGTTGATGAACCGATCTGGGTTCTACTAGGCCGTCGAGGACCGCTTTGGATACCAGCGGAGCCATACCATGGTACCGGAGGCCCCCTGCATGAATCGTGGGGGCAATAAACTCGTGGCCCAGGGTATGCATGGGAAGGAGCGGTGTCATCCCGGACATGTCTCCCAGGTCATAGGCAAAAACACCCTTGGTAAGGGTCGGACATGAAGCGGGTTCTACCGCGATAATATCGATATTAGCCCCTTCGATCTTATCCTTTACAAAGGGGAAAGCAAGGCCTGCAAAATTGGATCCGCCACCCACACAGGCAATGACCGAATCGGGGGTCCGTTCGCCAATCTTCGCTAACTGGGCCTTTACTTCCTGACCAATAATGGTCTGATGCAGCATGACATGATTCAGGACCGACCCAAGGGCATACTTGGTTGAACCCGTCTTGTCAGACACCGCTTCTTCCACCGCTTCACTGATGGCGATGGCAAGACTACCGGGACAATTGGGGTCCTTTGCAAGAACAGACCGGCCAGCCTCAGTATAGGGGCTCGGACTGGGAATACAGGTGCCGCCCCAGGTCTGCATCATCAATTTACGGAAGGGCTTCTGCTCAAAGCTTACCTTAACCATGTAAATTTTACATTCCATACCCATGAGGGCACAGGAGAAGGCCAGGGCACTTCCCCATTGGCCAGCCCCTGTTTCAGTTGTTAGTTTTTTAACTCCCGATATTTTATTGTAATAGGCCTGGGCGACCGCCGTGTTTGGCTTGTGACTTCCTGCGGGGGATACGCTTTCATTTTTAAAATAAATCCTGGCTGGGGTACCTAAGGCCCGCTCAAGGGCTACCGCCCGATGCAAAGGCGACGGCCGCCAGCGGGACAAAATCTCCAGCACCGGTTCAGGTATATCAATCCAGCGCTCCTGGGACACTTCCTGCTCAATAAGGGGGGCTGGAAAAATAGCGGAAAGCATATCCGGTGTTACGGGCTTTCCATCGGGCCCCAGGGGAGGCAGCATGGGGGTTTTGAAATCCGCCGCCAGATTGTACCACTGGCGGGGCATTTCATCTTCCGAAAGCACCACCCGGATTGGTCCATAGGGTTTTTTATCGTGGATAGACATAATTGGCTCCTTTTATGTTTCTATATATAGATACATTATGTATAACATAGGAACTAACCTTTGACAAGTCTTTTTTTTAAACTTTTTTGCCCTTCCAATAGACAGGCAAGCGGAGTAGAACCATCAGGGTCAACACAACATTCAACATAGGAATAATGAAAATCTGTATAAGGAAATCTATAGGACGCAGGTCTTTTAAATGTTCTCCTGAAATGACAATCGCTGCAATGGTATTCATCGACATAGCAACCCACACGGCCACCGGCAGGGGCCAAAGCAGGCTTTCCAAAACAAGTAACGGAAGGGCTACCATTCCGAGACTTATCATCAACATAAGCATGTTAAAAGAAAGTCTGGTTGACCTATCGGGACTAAAAATACCTCCTTTTGTCCAGCGGAGACCCTGAATAAAAAATTGTTTCCATGTCGGTTCAGTTTCAGTGAGCACATGAATATCAGGACCCAGGCTAGCCCTGATTTTACAGGGAGTTTTCTGGTTGATAAAGGAAATCAGCGCTGCATCTTCGGTAACACTGAAAGGGACTGCACCATAACCACCAGCAGCATCTAATACAGACTTCCTTACCGCCATATTATTTCCAAAGCCGCCACCAGGAGCTCCAATAGCTGTGGAAGCTGCTAAATATCCATACCGAACCACATGATCGAACGCCTGGGTTTTATAAAGAAAGGACGCTTGAGGTGTTTTTTTAAAAACCGGGCCAATAACAAGGCCTGTATTCAGATTAGACATACGCTTAACCATTCCACTAACCCAGGTTGTTGGCAGTTCACAATCCGCATCGGTCAGCAATACCAGTTCTCCAGCAGCTGCTTCAAACCCCTTGATCAAACCAAACTGTTTATAATTGGGCCCCGGATTTTCAGTAAGCTGTAGTAATCGACACAAATGACCTTCGAGATTAAATTGTTTACTAAATTCATGAATTATAGAAGCTGTTTCATCGGTCGATCGGTCATCTATAAAAAGCAGCTCTATAAGAGGATAATCCTGCTTTAAAAGCGATTTTAGAAGCGCAGAAATCCGGTTTGCTTCGTTGTGAACCGGAATAATTATAGAAACTGATATGGTTCCAGTTAGTACGTTGTTGCGCGCACTCAGGTCTCTGCGATATTCCAGATAGAGACCTGCCATAAGCACCAAATGAAGACCAACAAAAATGATGAAAAAAAAGATAGTAAAAATCACCAGCATATTACAAACCATACAATGAAACATCATATTGTCAAGAACTAAGCGGTCTTGATTTTTACGTTATGTTGATGGTAATATAGATCTTGACGGGGAATTAGCTCAGTTGGCTAGAGCGATTGGTTCGCAATCAATAGGTCAGGGGTTCGAATCCCCTATTCTCCAATCATGAAAAACCGGCCTTTGGGCCGGTTTTTTACTTTAGAATGAATAGGGGATTCGAACCGAGTGAGCACCGCGCGGAAGCGTGGGAAGGTGCCCATGGAGGGGCACCGCCAGCGAACGAGGCGGCCCGGAAACCTGAGGCACGATGCCGAAGGTTGTAGGGCGAATCCCCTATACTTTAAAACCAATAGTATGCTGTAGATGACTGCGGCTTTTGAGTTCTAGTTCCAGTTCGCTGATTATTTCTTGGGGTGTCGGACTATCTACGAACGCAAGCCTTTTTGCAACGCTTGAAAAGTCGCCAGGGACCAGGCCTTCCAAGTTGTGGATACGAAAACAAGCTTCTGTATCAAAGGTTATATGGGAAAAATAGCGGCGGGCCAAAGTAAGACGCTGATCTGGAGTTGGCGGGTAGAATTCAACCTTATAGGGGAAACGGCGGAAGCTTGCACCATCCAGGGCCTTAATAAAGTTAGTTGTGGCAATAAACAGGCCCTTAAAATCATCCATCTGATTAAGAAATTCATTGGTCTGACTGCGTTCCCAACTCCTTTCATTTTTTTCGCGGTTAAGGATAAAAGAATCGGCTTCATCTAAAATCAGGACATTGTTTTCAGCTTCCTTAAAGGCATCACGGATCCGATCTTCCGTAACACCAACATAAGGACTAAAAAGATCGCTTGCCCTTTTAATGATAGGCTGAAGTTGTAACTCAGTGGCAATATGAATAGCCAAGGCTGATTTTCCCGTACCGGGTAATCCATAAAAAAGGATATTTAATCCTTGCTGGGTTCGAGAAAATGTATCATACCATTTTTTAATCCGATCTAAAAGGACATAGGGATCTATTGAAAGATGTAAAAGCCCCACATCAATTTCTTCAATTTTATTATTTATCTTCTGATTGTCTTTCATAAGCATTTCCTGACTGCGGCTGAGCATATCCTTGGCCACCTCTAGAATCCGTTCCTGGCTTTCGCAGTCTTCCTTGAGTAGGGAACAAATTTCATAGACCTGACGTATCCGAGATGGGTTTGCCTTAAAATCCTTGGCAAGTTTATCTATATCCGTAGAAGAAAAGAGGTTCGTAACATTATTGTTTGTTTCCCACATTTGTTTTCTATATTGAATACTTGCGGGTTTAAAACCAATGATAATGTGCATTCGGCGCAGGACTGAAGCTGGAATTCTGTTAGTTTGATTAGTGATGAATATTATTTTTATTGTTGCATTATCTAAAAATTGATTAACAATCGCTTTGAACGTCGAAGGTGTACCCTGGGCAGAAAGCACGTCTTCGCTGTTTAAAAGAGTATCCGCTTCATCAATAATGAGAACCTCTTTTTTTGAGTCCAATAATTTTGCTGAAAGATAGAGATTTGAAAGAGGACGGCTACCATCCACATCGTCGGTCATCAAACTATAGGGGATTAGATTACACGAAAGAGAGAGGGCTTTGCTCAACTCTGATTTTCCAGTCCCTGGCTCACCATAAAAAAGTAAAAAAGCAGGACCATGGCGCTTTAACGCCGCTTTAGCAGAAAGTATGGTTGCCTCAGGCAGATCAAAGGTTTCTAAGGCAAAATAGGGCGGCTCTAGAACATGCAATAAAAATGATGAAAGGGGCCGATTGTTTATATCTTCCAGGTAATTATGCACATATTTATTTAAGCCAACTCTGATATTTATGTGCCTTAAATCAAATAATGCAAACCTTTCAAATTCCAATAAACCTAACTTTCCCATAGGACTATGCAGTCTAAGTTCTGCTACAAGCTCATTTTTCGATATGTGGACCCAAGTAGTAAGTATAACCAATTGGCAGGCCGCAGATTGTTTTTCAAAATATGCAGTAAAAGCATTCATACTACCATAAATGTACAGGAACTCTACTATTTTGATGTGATGAGCCTGTAAATTAAAACGGTCTGCCAGCTCTGTCAGCTTAGGGTTTGTCCGTTGCATATGCATCGATACATATTCTTTGATTTCGTTAACTGCCTTATCCCGGTTTACACTGTCTTTTTCCTCCGCCGATATATTTGGAATGAGCACTTTTAATAAATCACACTGATTGTGAATAAGATCATACAAATCATCACCATGTTCCTGTGTATTCCAGCATTGCAGTAAAAGCTCAGTATAACGATAATCCCAGTAGGTAAAGCCCTCCATACTAAAACCTCCAGGATTATTGTAAATTACAGGAGTGCCAAATCCGGTCACAGGTGGCTATGGATGAGAAGAAATAGGCGTATTTTGTGATAAATAAATATCAACTAACTTTTTTATTTCTTCTTGATGTTTTCTAATTTGCTCTTTACCCCATGTATTGTTTTCAAAACTTTCAAACATTATGAGGCGCTTCAAACTTGAATTATCATCCTGGAATAATTTTTTCTTATCGATTGGGTTTTCCTTATTACCTTTCGAATTTTGAGATGCGGAAATTAAACATAAATTTCCTATTCCATTATAAAGAGAAATATTCTCAGGATCATTTCGTCGGGCATGTTCTTGCGATAAAAGATGCTCTCTAGAAGTTAATTGCCTGAATTTAAAATTATTAAATTTATTTTTTATGTTTTCTATTTTATTTATAATAGTATCTGGAGCGCCTTCTTTCTTTTCCTTATAAAGTTTCCAAAGTAAAAAATCTATAAAATAGAGATTATATATAGTTATATTAGGGTAGCTTAAACAAACTCTATTAAACTTACTTTTTGCTATTTCCCACAATTCTTGTCTATACTTTTCTGCGGTAGGATTCTCGTTTTTGCTAAGCCATTTCATTATTTTATGTAACCAATCATTATACGTGTTACTAGAATCAGAATAATACAACATCAGTTCTATTTTAACTATCTCTTCATCATCTTCAAAGGTTTTGATTATCGTATTAGAATCGGCATTATCTAATTTTCTAATACCCCAATTTTGTTTTGTTTCATCTGCATTTGTTATATCTTGTTTGATTACATAGGTATCAAACATCTTTCGATATTTCAGTAAATCATTAATAAATATTTTAGGTTCTGGATCGATTTCTTTAAATTGTTGTAAAAGTTTTTTATCATCAAGTGCTACTTGTTCATACCTTAACTTTAACACTTGTAGTAAAAAATTAGAGAAATTTATTATAGACTTGTATTTATCTTGAGTATATTTTTCTTTATTAATAGTATCTTTATCATTATTATGTTCAATAATTTCCTTTAATGTATAAGAGACGTGATCATTCGTTTCATTATCTGCATCTTCCATTTTTACATTTACATAATTGGACATATCTGAACAAGCTTCCCATATCATAGCAAATTTTTGGTGATCCATTTCATCATCAGTAGCGAGCTTTCCCATCAAAAGTGCTTTTACAATTTCGTGTTTCTCTAGCTGTTCACCTCGATTGTTCATTATTTCAAAATAATGATTTAAATCTGTATCTTTTGGTATATCTACATGGAATAAATAAACTTTATTATAAAATGTATCTGAAAAATCTGTAACATTTTCTATAGATCTTAATTCTTCTTGGATAATTTCTATCGCATCTTTGATCGCAACTATACTTATATCTTGGTCATTAAAATCACATAATACATTTATAAAATCGTTTTTATCAGTATTGTACAAACGATCTATATAGTTTTGAACCCTTTTTCGAGAATCGAACTTAAGGTTCGATGTTTTAACAACAAATAGTATATCATTATCTTTATTCTCATAATTCCAATTTTTTAAGACTAGATTTATCAATACAAGCGTTGTAAACCTTTGCTGGCCATCAACCAACTCAAAAACACCATCTTCACGTTTAAAACAAACTAGAGAACCTAGATAATAATTTTTACTTTCTCCATTTTGCGAATATTCATTGATATCCCTAATTAACTGAGCTATTTCAGTCTTCTCCCAAGCGTAATTGCGTTGATATCGTGGGATTATATAATAATTATTTGATAATATTTCTTCTATGCTTAAGGGCTCATATTTCATTTTCTATTCCTCCATATATAAATTTACATATTTTTTCAGTTCCAATAACACTACTTTCATTTTTCTTTTTATAATTTTTAAATTGATAATCATGTAAATCGGCTGGGCTTAGACTATTGCTTATTCTATTAAAAACTTTTATTGCTTCACTATGTATAATTGTTTCTACAGTAATTCTATTCTTCTCGCAACGCAATGTATAAACTAATTTATAAAATGCTTGATAAATATTTTCAAAATCATCATTAATAAAGCCAAATTTATCAATGAATGCTATCATAATATTCTCAAATAGATTTCTAACTTTTTCATCTCCGCTCCTCGACCAGCCACTATATCCAAAACAATATTCTTCATAAAATTCAACAAATTGTTTTGATTTTGCTTTTATTTCATCTTCTTTATTTAAATCAAATATCTGCTCACGAAGACTAATATAATAATCAACATATTCAAAAAATCTTTTACCGTTAATTATGGGGCTTGTAATTTAGAATGGGAAAGTTTGCGCAACATTTAAATTTATTAATATTTTATTTTTTTTTAAATTTTCAAATAATCCATCTAACATTCGTATTCCGGTTTCATAAGGATATATTTGGGGTTGTTTAAGTGAAACACCTTTAAATTCGTCTATTTCATCTTTTGTAAAATTATATTTATATTCATTTTTACTCCATTTACGAATTCTAAAGAGATGATTGCCGAGTATTGGTTTTAAAGATCCGTTACTTATCGATTTTTCCCATCGTTCAACACATTTTTCTCGTTCTTCTTCACTATCGGACTCCATTTCACGTAAATGAAATGCTTTTAATAAATCATACGGTTCAAGTGGTTTACCTCTTGCATTTTGAGCATCAAATAGTTGAAATGCTTCTTCCTGATCAAGAACTGTAAATAGAACAACTTCACATTTGTTCATGATTTTTCTTCTAAAATCTTTTTTATCTTTATCGTTTTCCAGTTTTGCACTTATCCATTGATTTATTACATGGTAATTATAAACAATATTGTTTTTTGAAATAGCATTGTTTTTAATTGGTTTGTTTAGTAATAACACATCTTCTTTGTCATTTTTTTCGTCTAACGCGTATAATAATATAGAAATGGTTATAAGTCTCTGCTGTCCATCTACAATATCATATTTACCATTATTCTCGTGAAGAATTATATTTCCAATTCTAAAATCCTTATTTTTAATAAGGATATATTCATAAATATCTTCTAAGAGCTGAAAAACATTTTTATCAGTCCATTTATATGGTCGTTGATACTCAGGGATCTCCAGATTTAATGTTTTATCTAGCAAAGCATTTAATTTTATTATTTCTTGTGTTGGTGTTGTAGCCATACTATTCCTCTTTATAAAAGCCAAAACTATTAAAAATAATAAAATATATATTTTAACATGGGAATTATAATTTATCAAACACAATTTTAAATCATTATGTTTCCCTCTATTCTATTGTCACCAGCTGAAATAACTCATCATAATAATACACAAAACGGCCATGCTGAAAACCAATGAGTGCTTTTTTATCCTTTTTTTTATAATTTATTACAACCTCTTTTATCCCAATACAGGGCTCTGATATGTGCTCCCTTGCAACACCATTTGAGCACCTATCCAAAGATACATACCAAAAGTCATTGCAAATAAGGTAATACTCTTCTGTAGCCGCAAGGAAACGGTACCCCTTACGTTCATACCGTCCTAGTAGTTCTCTTTTCTCTGTACCATTTTTTATTTCATAGCTAACTAAATAGTTTTCATCTTGGGTTATCATATAGGTGGATAAAACAGCTACTGTTTCCTCTTGCACATAATCAATGTACCCTATAAGAGTGCCAATTCCGGTCACAGATATTTCATCATTTGCAGAAATGCCTATAGTAGGTCATAATTACCATATCATGTATAAACAATTATCAGAGATACTTACGGCGGCCCGATTAATATCCCGTACCAGCGGCGCAACGATTAAGGAGCTCGAAAACCACCTGCATCTATCCCGCCGTTCTGTATATCGGCTTCTGGATACTTTGGAAGAACTTGGGTATCCCTTGTATGATGAATTTCATGGCAAAGAACGGGTCATTTTTCTTAATGAACACCGGGACAACCTGCGCTGGTGGATTCCCTATCCTCAGGTAGAGCTTAACTCAGAAGATATCATACTCTTAGAGTATTTATTTAAAGAAGCCGCAAAGACCTCAGCGGTGGCCAACGAGATAAGACGGCTCAAAGAAAAATTGGGGCCCCTGCTGGCAGAAGGCGGCTACACCCTTGCTGGCGACCTTCATCAATCTGGAATTCTTCCTGCGCCTTCCCTTTCCAAAAAGTTTGATGCATCTAAACACCAGCTTCTTAAAACCATACTCCAGGGCATACAAGAGCGCGCAGTCTGCATTGTTTCCTATCAAGCCATATCGAGCGCAACGGTAAAAACCTTTCGTATTCATCCCCTTATATTGATGGAAAAATATGGCGGTTTGTACCTTTTCGTGTTTGTTCCCTACTATGGAAACATTCGTATATTAGCCGTCGAACGCATTAAAAACTTTGAGCTTACCGAAGAAGAATTTGCTATGCCAGCCCACTTTACTCCCGAGCCATGGCTAACAGACCCCTTTGGCATTATACTCAACAAAACCTTTACAGCCCGTATTTGGTTTTCTCCGGAACAAGCCCCCTATATTCAAGAACTGAATTGGCCCGAAGGGTCCAATCTGGAAACCCAAAATGATGGGTCCCTGATCCTTACCGTACAAACAGCCGCTGATTATGAACTAAAACGCTGGGTTCTCAGTTTCGGTTCATCAGCCTGTTTGCTCGAACCTGAGCATTTACGAAGGGAAATACAAAAGGAACTTCAGGATATGGAAAATCTGTATCAATAACTAAAAAAATTTGACAATAAATAAAAGCACTATCTACACTTAGTACAAGAACGTTCCAAGGGGTTATCCATGAAGAACAAAACTTTTTTCCTCCTTATTTTAGCAATGACTTTGCTATTATCTTCCTGTATTGAAATAACCCAACATATCAGATTGGAAAACAATACCATAATAAACAACACAAGAATTGTTATTCAAAAAGCCTTGCTTACTATGGCCCAGAGTTATGGTAATGATTCTGACCTGTCATCACTTGAATTTAACGATGAAACAATCTATCAAATTAGTGAACAAATACCAAAAGAAAATTTTGTATCAATTAAAAAAGTCAATAATGAATTAGAAAATGGTCTTGAGATAACTGTTCGATACCCGCGAACTAAAAGACCCACAGTACAGAATGATGATGTTGCACCAATCTTTTATCCCTATTTAAAAAATAAAACCTTGGTTGTAGAATTTAATAATATGAGTTCTACCAATATTGATGAAAATAATCAAATGGTTTCGGCTATACTTTCTGGCTTTAAATATCGCTTGTTTATTGATAGTTCCGTATTAAGTTCACCCAAAAAGGCAACTTTATATACTAAAGATGAAGAAACGACCTATACTATGCCTCTAATAAACTATTCAAACTTTACTCTGGTAGAAATATCCATGGCATATCTCTTAAGCGGCCAATCTTTACGTTTGGTAATTGAGTAAGGGGCGCTTTTTAAGAAGTCTATTCCACCAACAACGCCCGGTCGCCAGCAAATTCCTGTTTGCGAATTTCGCGGAAACGATGTACCAGGGCATCTACGGTAAGGCTCGATTTTTCTGTGCCTGAGACATCCATGATGATTTCACCCTTATCCATCATGACGAGCCGGTTTCCAATAGTGATAGCCCGAGCCATGTCGTGGGTAACCATGATGACCGAAAGCTCATATTCCTGGGCAAAGCGTTGAGTAAGTTCCAAAACCTTTTCCGCATTGGCAGGGTCCAGGGCGGCGGTATGCTCATCCAGAAGGAGGATGCTTGGCCGGGCAATGACCGCCATAAGGAGGGTAAGGGCTTGCCGCTGACCTCCAGAAAGACGGCTCACATTTTCTTTCATACGGTTTTCCAAACCGATACCCAATTCGGCAAGCCGGTCCCGAAACTCTACCTTTCGCGCCCGGGTCATCGCAATGGTAAGGGGTTTCCGTCCCTTCCGGGCCGCCACAGCCAGGTTGTCTTCCACGGTCATTTCTGCGGCGGTCCCCGCCAGGGGGTCCTGAAACACCCGGCCGATCGATCGGGCGCGAAGGTACTCCGGTTCGCCGGTCCGATCGATCCCATCGATCACTATGGAGCCTGAGCTGGGGCGAACCGATCCGGCGATAAGGTTCAGCAGGGTGCTCTTGCCGGCTCCATTGGAACCAATGACGGTGACAAAATCCCCCTGTCCGATCATCAATCTAATGGAATTTAAAGCCCTTCGTTCATCGGGGGTATTGGCATTAAAAACGACGATACAATCCTGCAGACTGATCATAGTACTTCCTCCGCCTTCCGTTGCAGGCTTGCCTGCTGAGCCCGCTGGTCCTGCAGAGCGCTTTTCCACTGACCGAGAACAAGGGAAAGGACAATCATCAGGGCGGTGAGAAGCCTGAGGTCGTTGGGGGTAATCCCCGCGATATACCCATAAAACCGGGCCCCAAAGAGAATCGCCTTAAAGATGATGGCCCCCAGCACTACCCGGAACAGCTGAAGCCCGATCCGGTTGGTTCTGAGGACCAGTTCGCCGATCATTACCGAGGCAAGTCCCAGGGCAACGACGCCTGCCCCAAGGTTTACATCGGCAAAACCGTGGTGCTGACTTGCCAGGGCGCCGGCGAAGGCAACGAGGGCGTTTGCCAGGGCGACCCCGGCGGCTTTAAAGGTCGTCGGGTTCGAACCGGAAGCAATGACCACTTTTACATTGTCCCCTAAGGCGCCCATCGTAAGGCCGAACTCGGTGTGAAAAAAGAGGTCCAGCAGCACCATGATGATGATGGCTAGTAGCAAGAAAAAGAGTGCACTTGCCACTTCAGGGGGCAAGGCGGGAAACCAGGTGGCGCTAAACTGTATGAGGGGGCGGTTGCTGATGAGCTGGATGTTGGATCGGCCGCCCATAACACGCAGGTTGATGGAATACAGGCCCGTCATAACGACGATACCGGCCAGAAGGGGCGGCACCTTAAGTCCCGTGTGGATGAGGGATGTCATTGTTCCCGCCAGGGCGCCTGCGGTTATCGCAATGAGGGCTGCCACCGGGAAGGGGATGCCCGCTGTAAGACAGCTAGCCGCGACCGCAGCACCCAGGGGAAAACTCCCCTCCACGGTGAGGTCAGGGAAATCGAGGACCCGGAAGGTGATAAACACCCCCATGGCCAGGATGCCGTAAATTAAGCCTTCTACCAGTATCGCTGAAATCATGAAGTACGAACCTTACCCTTAGTTTTACTTGCCGATAACGAGGGATGCCCGATCTATGTAGGCCTGGGGTACGGTGACACCGATTTTTTTAGCTACATCCAGATTGATGACCAGAGCCTGTTCTTTGGGGTCCTTTGCAAAGTATGTGGGAATATCGGCGGTCTTTTTGCCTTTAAGAACTTCTACCACGATGCGGCCCGTAGCCTTACCCATTTCGTAGTAGTTAAAGCCCACTGCGGCCAGTACGGGAACGGTCTCAGCAGAACTGGGGTCCGCCGTTACCAGGGGCAATTTTGCCTTTAGGCAGATATCCGCCACGGTAGAAATAGCGGAAAACACCGTGTTATCCGTAGACAGGTAAATACCATCGACCCGGCCGACAAGGGATGTCAAAGCCTGGGAAACTTCAGCAGAATTGGTAACCGTGGCGGTAACAAACTCAAGCCCCTTGGACTTAACATAGGCTTCTGCCTTGGCGGCGGTGGTAACCGAGTTGGCTTCTCCCGCATTATAAATATGGCCGATTCGCTTAATGTTTGGGGCCAGGGCGATGAGGGTATCAAGCTGGCCTTCCAGGGGCGGCAGGTCAGACGTACCGGTGATATGTTCGCCCCCCTTGTCATAGGAAGCCACAAGGCCCGCCGCAACGGGGTCAGTAACGGCAGAATAGATGACAGGGATGTCGGTAAGCACATTAGCCAGAGCCATGGCGGTGGGGGTTGCAATACCGACCGCCACATTGACCTTATCAACCTTGAATTTCTGGGCAATCTGGGAAGCCGTGGCAGGTTCTCCGTTGGCATTTTGTAGGTCAATCTTTGCTTTTGGGAAGGCAGCAGTTATTTCTTCTACAATACCTTTTTCCAAGGCATCCAGGGCAGGATGGGCTACTATTTTTGCCACACCGATTTTCGGTTCATCGGATACTTTTTTTACTGAACCGGCACCGCAGGCGGCCAGGGCTACAAGTCCTAGGCCAATCAGGGTATAGCCAATCATTTTCACGCTTTTCTTCATATTACTACTCCTTAATGTTTCTTTTAATAGAAACGTTTACAAAATATACCGATACGGATGAACTATGTCAAGTTAAAAAGGACTTAAGAAGTTTATTTCACCGCTTCTATGGCAGACTGTAAGGCCGCTTCCAGCATTTCCTGGGGTGGTTCTTTAATATGACCTAACCGTTGCATATCTGCCACTAAAGAGCGAGATGCGGCAATGTCTGCCTTTGCTTGCTGGTATACCTCGTCCCAGGTCATGGGAACCCTGGCTACATCCTCCGCAATGGCCTGCATGGCCACATCGGCCGCTTCTACCGCAAAGACCTCGGTTTCTTCCATGGTGGCAATTATATTTTCAGGGCTAATCCCCCGTCGTTCCGCAAAGTCGGCAATTGAGTGGGCACAGCGGATCGCCATACCATCGGTAATTTTTCTGGATCGAACTAAAAGGGCTCCTTTCAGGATTCCCGGAAAGCAAACCGAATTATTCACCTGATTGGGAAAGTCACCCCGGCCAGTGGCTACAATGTAAGCCCCTTCTTCTTTAGCCGCATAGGGCCAGATTTCAGGTACCGGATTGGCACAAGCAAAGACTATAGCCTTTTCCGCCATAGAGCGAACCCATTCCCGTTTAACCGTATCCGGTCCGGGCGTAGAAAGGGCAATAAGAACATCGGCACCCTTAATAGCTGTGTCCATATCCTTAATACCCTGGGGGTTGGTTTTTTGGCAAAGCTCCCATTTCCGGTAGTTGCGGGTATCAGTTTCTATATCCTTCCGCCCCGTATGCAACGAACCCTGAGAGTCGAACATGATAATCTTTGCCGGATCTGCCCCATCGGTCATGAGCAGGCGGGCAATAGTCGTGTTCGATGCCCCCGCACCAAGCAACACAATCCGGACCTCTGAAAGTTTTTTATTCACCAACTTCAGCGCATTGATGAGCCCCGCCAAGGTGACACAGGCGGTTCCCTGGGCGTCATCATGCCAGACCGGAATATCGCAAGTCTCCCGCAGTTCATCAAGAACCTTAAAACAATTGGGCTGACTGATATCTTCCAGATTGATGGCCCCAAAGGAATGCTGGACCATTTTTACAAATTCAATAATTTTATCGGGGTTGTTTTTTCCGCTGGCATCCCGGGAATCGACACAGAGGGGCACCGCATCCACACCGCCTAAGTATTTCATCAACATGGCCTTCCCTTCCATGACCCCGAGGCCTCCAGGGGGCGTACAGTCTCCGTCCCCAAGGACCCGGGTGGAGTCGGAAACCACCGCGACCATGTTTCCCCGGCTGGAAAGCGCAAAGGAGCTGTCATTGTCATCCCGTATGGTGGTGGATATTTTTGAAACCCCGGGGGTGTACCAGACATTGAACCAGTTAAAACCAAAAATGCCGCACCGGGGCAGGGTCTGCATTTTACCACCATAAAATTGATGAGCTTCGAGAGAAAGATTTTTGAGAAAGAGGGTCTTGGCCCGGGCTTTTTGCTCTTCGGTAAAATCTCCAGGGAAGAGGCTGTCCAGATCTTTAAGACTAATATCTACGTTCATGTGGCAATCCTTATTAAGTTACCGGATGCACTAGCAGTGAGTACCGGCTATTTTGGCGTCAGATTACCACGAAACTATGTGAATATCCAGAACCAGAGACATTTTATACAATCTAAAAGTTGGATTTATAAAAGAACTATACATTTTATTGAAGGACATATTATACTTATTACGTATCATACATATTATGTATGGAGGTTTTTATGCCTAATGTAACGATGAGTATTGATGAAGAACTATTAAAATCTGCCCGAAAAATAGCCATTGAAAAAAATACAACCGTATCTGATATGGTCCGATCATACCTTACTAACTTAGTAAAATCGGAAACAATACGACGAGAATATGTAGCAGATGAACTTGAACGGCTTTTTAATAAAAGCACCGCCCATTCGCAGGGTATACGACTGACTCGGGATGCGCTCCATGACCGATAAAATAATTTTTCTTGATACCAACATTTTAGTATATGCTAATGACAATGCTTATCCAGAAAAGCAAAAAATTGCACGGAACTATATTCGTGAGGTTATTATAACAGGAAATGGATACATCTCTACCCAGGTTTTGGCTGAGTTCTGGGTTACAGTTACTCAAAAACTACCCACATGCCTTTCACAAGACCTAGCTCGGGAACAAATAAGTCTTTTTTCGAACTTTCATATAATACCAGTTGAATACCCAACTATTTTAGAGGCTATTCGGCTTCAAGAACGGTATCAAATCTCCTTTTGGGACGCTCAAATAATAGCCTCTGCATTACAGGTAAATGCAACGGTACTGTTGACTGAAGATTTGCAGCATGGGCTTAGTATAAATTCTATTACGATACAAAACCCCTTTTTATAATTGGGCCCGGGAAGCTTTTTTAGAAGCATACCAAAGCAGTACTGCTACAGGAACAATCAGCACGAGAGCAATCAGATTACCACGGAACAATTCAAATATCCAGAACCGGAGGGGATTTCCACCATCGGTGAAGGAGCTCACCACGAGGCTTGAGCCTTCCGATACACCGGGAATTGTCCCAGCCTTCTGGGCAAGTTCGGTAATAAGCGGCCCCAGAGCTGTAGCACTATAGAGAAAAGCAATAATAACCGGCAAGGCAATAAGAATGGCTCGGATCACATTGCCCCCGCTTATAAGCACTACTACAGAAAAGATGGACATGAGATTTGGCAAATCCCCAGCAGGAAGCACTTTGTTTCCAGGCAGTACAAAGGCCAGGGCAAGACTGATGGGCATTAAAAGCATTCCGGTTACAATCACCGAGGGAATCTTCATTAAAAAGCCCGTATCCATAGCAATGGCTATGGTTCGTCTTCCAAAAAGGGGTGCCATCCGTTCAGACGCAGCCCGGGAAATAGAACCTGTCGCATCACCAATCAGGGATCCGCAATGGGGCAGAAGAAACATAATCGCCGCAATTTTAACCGCCGTCTCGAGGATCTGCTTCACATCATAGGCTGCCAAATACCCGAAAAGGAGGCCCATAAATAAACCAACAATCATGGGTTCCCCGAGGACTGCCCAGGGGCCTTCCGACCGGGAAGGATTCCAATGGAGCCAGCGCAAGCCAGGGATTTTTTCGATGACCGCATCCATAGCAATAGCCCAGGGTGCAAAACCGGCAACCGTAAGAGGACTAATGCTCACTCCGGTAATTCCCGCCACATTCTGGACATAGGGTGTGGTCATTTCGGACATTTTAAAAACCAGCAGGGCCGCAAATAAACTGCCAGCAAGAGCAAGCGGCAGCGGAATACCAACCGCCATGAGCATAGAGCCAATCAGGGCAAAATGCCAGTAGTTCCAGATATCAATATAAAAAACCGTGGTCCACCGGAGGAGGAGCATTAACACATTGAGGAACAGCACGAGGAGAATGATGAGGGGCGCAATCCATGAAGACCAGGTTATGGCGGCAAGGGGCGGCCATCCGGCATCGATAATAGGAAACTGAAGGTTCCGAGCTTCGACCATGGCTTGAACCGCAGGGTGCATCATGCCAAGAAAGGCATCAAAAATAAGAAAAACCCCTGCAAAACCGATGCCTACTTTAAGAGATTGGAGAAGAGCCTTTCCGAGAGGCATTTTGGAAAACAGGGCGATGATAAAGAATAGAATTGGAAGTAAGAGATATACCTTAAATGAAAAAATCCAACTAATCACATCGCTTAAAACCTGCATATCCCCACCTCCCATACCTTTTCATCAACCTGATTTATACAACAACAGGGGCTCCCTGCACAATAACAGGGGGCCCGAACAATAAAACAACAGCAAACTCAACGCTTACATCACCAATACCATTCAGATCCTAAGCATTAGAATCTAGCTATTGAGCTCAGCAAGCTCGCTCTTTACCATGCCTACCAGTTCTGTAATGGCTTCGGATATTTCCAGAAGCCGGTTATCCTTATCTTTACGGCGCTTTACTTCTACCTTGGGAAGGTTCTTTTCGCCAATCACCACCCTGAGGGGGATACCGATCAGGTCCGCATCCTTAAACTTCACGCCGGGCCGCTCATCCCGGTCATCCACCAGCACCTCGATGCCCTGCCGGGCCAGTTCAGCCTCGATCCGGTCTGTAGTCTCTTTCACAGCACCATCATATTTAATCGGTACGAGGATGACATGGTAAGGGGCCACCGACATAGGCCACACAATACCGTCCTGATCATGATGTTCTTCTATAATAGAAGCCAACGTCCGGTCTACACCGATGCCATAGCACCCCATGGTGGGGATCTGGGTTTTACCATCCACATCGAGGTAGGTTACGTTCATAGACTTGGTATATTTGTAACCAAGCTTAAAGATGTGGCCCAGCTCGTTCCCTTTCTTTTCATAGAGTTCGCCACCGCAGAGCACACAGCGATCTCCTGCCTTCACGGTCCGTACATCAGCCACCATCCAGGGGGTAAAGTCCCGGCCATAGGCCACATGGGCATAGTGGAGGTCCTTTGCCAGGGCTCCGGTAACCCCATCGGTCATAGCGGTTACCGACTCATCGGCCACTACGGGAAGTCCTGTGAGACCCACAGGGCCTGCAAACCCAACCGGTGCGCCGGTGAGACGTTCCACATCCACATCGGATGCAAGCATGACTTCGCTCGCCTTGAGGGTTGCTGCCAGTTTGGTTTCATTCACATCCAAATCGCCCCGGATGGCTACCGCGAAGAAAGCTTCAGGATAGGTTTTGGGGGCATCCGGTGCCGGAGCATGTTTTTCCAGTTTTGAACAGCCCGGCGCCCCGGACAAATCCAATTCCACATTGAGGGCTTTATAAATGAGGGTTTTTATAAAGGACTTGGCATCGGTTTTGAGGAAGGCACAGAGTTCCTCGATGGTCCGCACCGAAGGGGTCTCAATTTTTTCGATGGGAGGCGTTGCAGCCGCCGCGGTCCGGGCGGCCTCGAGAGAAGCAGGGGCAACAAAGTCGGCTTTGCAGGCAGCCTTTTCTACGTTGGCCGCATAGTCGCAGTCCTTGCAGAGAATAAGGGTATTGTCGCCAATCTCACTTTCTACCATGAATTCTTCTGAGCCCGTACCGCCCATCGCCCCCGTATCCGCCCGGACCGGGATAACCGTAAGCCCACAGCGCTTAAAAATCCGCCGGTAAGCCCGCCCCATAGCCTGATAGGTTCTATCGAGGCTTTCATCATCGGTGTGATAGGAATAGGCATCCTTCATGGTAAATTCCCGGCCCCGCATAACTCCGTACCGGGGACGGATTTCATCCCGGTATTTAGTGTTAATCTGGTACAGTGTCAGGGGAAGCTGGCGATAACTATTAAGTTCGTCCCGCACGAGAGCAGTAAACGCTTCCTCCGCCGTAGGAGACACAACAAAATCATTGCCGAGCCGGTTCTTTACCCGGAGCATACCCTCTCCCATGGTCTCCCAGCGGCCCGATTCTTTCCAGATTTCACCGGGAACGACTACCGGCGGTTTTATTTCCAAGGCACCGATGGCATCCATCTCTTCACGAATAATATTTTCCACTTTCCGGAATGAACGAAGTCCGAGGGGCAGATAGGCAAAAAGACCGTTTGCCAGTTTCCGAATCATGGCGGCCCGCATCATGAGCTGGTGACTTACAATAACTGCATCGGCGGGCACTTCCCGCAGGGTAGGTATGAAGGTTTCAGATATTTTCATACAGATTAAATCCTTATAATAGGTAGATACGCGTATAGGAACTTCTAAAAATTGCAGTTTTTAGAGGTCCCTTTTAGAGGTCCCTATATACGATAAAATACCCGGCAAGGCCCACCTTGGGCAAGGGGGGCGGGAATTGATAAGATGAGGTTCTACGCCAGCAAAGTTCTGTACCATTTCGCGATACCCTCGGGACCATGCTGAAGCAGAGCGATAACCAGTGGTCGGCCTATGAGTACCTCCTGAGCGCCAAGAGCCCGGGCAAGACGGAGGTGCCGAATTGTTCTGAGCCCTCCATCAACCCAGATAGCACCGGTATATTTTTTAAGTACTGGACCCTGTTCCCGAAGAAATCGGGCGGTACTTCCCCGTTTTGTTTCGATCCGGCCTCCATGGTTTGAAACCACTACCACATCGGGGCGAAGTTCGGCAACGAGTTCCAAATCCTGACGGGTAAAGACCCCCTTTATGGCAAAAGGCACGCCATACTTTTTATTGGCTGTATCCTTAAGCTCCTGCAGTTCCCGGAACCCCTTCTTTTCAAGACTCACCAGGTTCCGCATCGTTACAATATTATAAGAATCTGTATCGACACCAAAAAGCTCGGCCACCTTTCCAGCCCACCCCATCCGTTCCAGGATTTTTTCATTCGGATAGGGTTTGATGAACACCGCCCCCGTCGTCCCATACTGTTCCAGAGCAGCGATACCCTGCTGTAATTTTTCGTCGGGATAGCCGTCTCCTATTGAAAGGGCAATATTTGCGGCAAGACAGCCCTGCACGACTTCAAAATAGTATGGTTTTTCTTCATCATACCCCATATTTTGCGTAGCTCCCGTCATAGGAGCAAGCCGAACCTGTGGTACATCATTCCCATTCAAACCAAGTTCATCGGCAATCACATCCCAATCACGGACATTGGCAATGAAATTTATATTATCGAAAACCCCGCCAAGACCAGGGAGTTCATTCATACAGGCATACCCATCACAGCGGGAACAAAAATAGCATTTCGGATGTGTACTCAGAGGATTCATAAACTCAAAGCATTACAGACATTCCATGCTTTTTCAAGTAGGCAGAATTAAGCAGGAAGCCCCCAGGCCAAAACCATTCTTTCTGGCCATTATTGACAGGATAAGAGATTTTGCGCTACGATTTTGTACTAGTATTGAACCGGTTTAGTAATCTGTTCAGCCATTCAAGGAGGACCCTTTGAATATCGATAAAGAAACCTTTAAAGAGCACATCAGACTACGGCTGAAACGGCGCTATGGTAAGGAAATTGCTGAAGCGAGCCGCCACGACATTTTCGATGCCGTTGCCGCCGCATCGATGGAATATATCCTCGATAACTGGATGGCAACCCGCAAAGCCTTCGATGCCAATCCCGGCAGGCAGATGTTCTACCTGTCCGCGGAATTCCTCATGGGCCGGGCACTGACCAATAACCTCATCAACCTGGGGATCCTAGATATGGTGAAGGAAGTCCTCACTGAAATTGGCCACGACATCAACGAAATAGAAGACCAAGAACCCGATGCGGGCCTTGGAAACGGCGGTCTCGGCCGACTGGCGGCATGTTTTCTCGACAGCCTGGCCACGATGAACCTCCCCGGTCATGGCTACGGTATCCGCTACCGTTACGGTATGTTTGAACAAAAGATCGAACACTGTCGGCAGATTGAAAAACCGGATAACTGGCTTGAACACCGGGACCCCTGGGAAATTAAGCGGAGCGACCTTGCGGTGGATGTAAAAATCGGGGGCGAAGTTACCCTTATTGTAGATGAACAGGGCCGCGAACGGTTCACCGTTAAAAATGCCGAGATTATCCGGGCTATTCCTCATGACATGCCCATCGTTGGCTACAATACTAAAACCGTTAACACCCTGCGTCTCTGGGAAGCCTACAGCCCCGACGGCTTTAACCTCCAGCTCTTTAACGACATGCAGTACCTCCGGGCTGTCGAAAAGGCCAATCAGGCAGAGGACCTCTCCCGGGTGCTGTACCCCAACGATTCAGGCCCCTCCGGTAAGGCACTTCGGCTTAAACAGCAATACTTCTTTGTATCCGCAAGCCTTCAGGACATACTCCGGTCATTTAAACATCGCTTTGGCACCAATTTTACGAAACTTCCCGACTTCGCCGTCGTTCAGCTCAATGATACCCACCCGGTAGTAGCTATTCCTGAAATGATGCGGCTCCTCATGGACGAAGAGGGCCTCGGATGGGACGAATCCTGGGCAATCGTAACTAAAATGTTCGCCTACACCAACCATACCATCCTTGCAGAAGCCCTGGAAAAATGGCCCCTGGACCTCTTCTCCTCCATCATTCCTCGTATTTATAATATTGTTGAAGAAATCGACCGGCGCCACCAGGAAGCTCTCAAACAGCTCTATCCCAACGACTGGGAACGGCGGCACCGGATGTCCATCATCGCTGACGGCATGATCCACATGGCCCGGCTCGCCATTGTGGGTGGCTTTTCGGTCAACGGCGTTGCAGCGCTTCACACGGAAATTCTTAAAAAACGGGAACTCCGGGACTGGTATGAATGGAAGCCCCAGAACTTTAACAATAAGACCAACGGGGTTACCCAGCGTCGCTGGCTGAAACTGGCCAACCCCGGCCTCTCAGCCCTCATCACCGAAACCATTGGTACCGGTTGGGAAACGGATCTTTCAAAACTTAAGGCTCTGGAACCTTATGTAGAGGACCCCCAGTTCCGCAAACGTTTTGCGGAGATTAAACGGAACAATAAGGTACAGCTTGCAGCCTACCTGCAGAAAACCCAGGGGGTTACCATAGATCCAGACTCTATTTTCGATGTTCAGGTAAAGCGGCTCCATGAATACAAGCGCCAGCTCCTCAATATTTTCCATGTGATGTACCTGCACAATAAGCTTGCCGATGACCCCACCATCGAAATGCCGAAACAGACCTTTATTTTCGGCGCCAAGGCCGCTTCAGGATACCGGCGGGCTAAGTCGATCATCTCCCTCATCTGTGCAGAGGCCGCCCGGATCGACGCCGATCCCCGTGTCAAGGGCCGGCTCAAGGTAGTTTTCGCAGAAAATTACCGGGTAACCCTGGCAGAGAAAATCATTCCCGCCGCAGAGGTCTCCGAACAGATTTCCACCGCCGGTAAGGAAGCCAGCGGCACCGGCAATATGAAATTCATGATGAACGGTGCCTTGACCCTGGGGACCATGGACGGTGCCAATGTCGAAATTGTCCAGGAAGTGGGCCGGAAAAATGCCTTCATTTTCGGTCTTACCGCCGAAGAAATTGCCGCAGTCGAAGCAACCCACTCCTACGATCCTCACCTGTATCTGGGACGCAATCCCGCCCTCGCTCGGGTGGTTCACCAGCTTGTGGATGGCACCTTCGGCCACGAATTCCAGGCAGCCTTTAAGGAACTCTATGACTCTTTAGTACATGGGGTTGATGGCAGCCGCCCGGATTCCTACTACGTTCTTGCCGATTTCGATGCCTATGTGCAAGCCCACGAAAAAGTAGTCAGCACCTACGCCGACCAGGACACATGGAACAAAATGGCCATCATCAATGTGGCCCGCTCGGGAATCTTCTCCACCGACCGGACCATTGCTGAATATGCCAATGATATTTGGAAAATAAAGCCAATCGCAGTAAAATAAAATGGAAGGTTGATGAACTGCGCGGGGCTCCTGAAGTGATCTCCCCTGTGGGAGACCCTTTGGGGGGACCATAAGGGAAATCCCTCGGGAGTCCCGCACACCGTAGAAAGCCAAAAAGGCCCTGGGACAGTACAGTCCTGGGCCTTTTTTATGTCTTGTATGGTAATGCAGATACTCGTTAATGCAGATACTCGGTGTGATCCTTAAGATTGCCCGCAATATAAGCCTGAACCGCCTCATCGATCGTTGCAAAATCGGTAACCACCGGGGTAATGCCTGCCTGTTTCATGCTTTCATAGGCACCATAGCCCATGCCGCCTGCAACCAACATATTACAGTCAGTGATCGCCTGAGCCATCCGAGCATGTCGGTCCTGAGACGCCGGATCAAAGCCGTGCCGTTCACCGTGACCAGCACCATGATGGTCATGGTGGTCGTGATGGCCATTATGCCCCCCTGCGAACTGGGCATGGCCCATTTTTTCCCGTTGCTCCCGGGCAACAATTTTGCCATTTTCTATAGTCAGAACTTCATAAAAGCGTGCCCTGCCGAAATGCTTACTGATGGTTTTGCCATCATCGGTTACAAAGGCTATTTTCATTGTATCATCCTCCATATTATTAGCATATGCTCATTATAATAACCCCATATCATTATGGCAAGAGGGATATTCCTTTTTACTTGCAGAAGCGGAGTACACCTGTTACCTTTATAGTATGAAGAACCAAAGGCCTCCGACAATGCGTATAATGCAGGCCCCATTTAACTGTCTCACCCCGGATCTTATCACGGATTCTATAGAAGAAGCCTTTGGTATAAGCCTCGAAAACCTCATCTATCCCTATCCAAGCTATATTAATCGTGTATACGGTCTACAAGACACCGACGATAAAGAATATGTTGCCAAATTTTACCGACCAGGCCGCTGGTCCCAGCAACAAATTCGAGAGGAACACCAATTTCTGCAAGATCTATACCTGGGAGAATGCCCGGTAGTACTTCCCATTCCCGACCAGGAAGGGGCAACCCTGCAGACCCTGAACCTCGAAACCTATAACCCCAACTCAGATCAGATTGATGAATTGATTTTTCATTTTGCTCTTTTTCCCAAGCAGACAGGACGTGCCTTTGATCCGGAAACTGATGAAGACTGGATCCGGCTGGGTTCTCTTGCAGGCCGCATCCATGTAAGCGGCCGGAAATCCCCAAAATTATCCCGGTACCGACTCGATGCCTTTCGTTTAAAATATTATATTGATGAACTTCTTAAGGCTGGGCTTATCCCGGAGGAGTCTTTGTCCGACTTTTTATTTATTACAACAAAAGCCTTCGAACTCTTAAAAAACCATAACGAATCTATCCAGAGTATGTGTCTCCATGGCGACTTTCACAGAGGGAACCTCATCTACAACAGTGAAACGGGCCTTTCCATTATTGATTTTGATGACATGTGCGAAGGACCTGCAGTCCAGGATCTCTGGCTTTTACTGCCGGGTCACCACCGTGACAGTAGACGTGAACTGGAACTTATTCTCGAAGGATACACCGAGTTTATGGAATTTAACCAAGAAGAACTGAAGCTCATAGAGGACCTCCGGTTTTTCCGTATGATCCATTTCCTTCACTGGCAGAGCCAACAACGCTTTGACCGGGCTTTTTACCAGCATTTTCCCGATTGGGGCAACCATGCCTTCTGGATTAAGTGCATAGAGGACCTGCAGGACCAGCTATTGGAAATGGGGGGCTGAAAAACCTCTGTTTCCTATAACCCCAGCCCTTCATCGAGGCCCAGGGCAATATTCATACATTGTAAGGCCGCCCCGGACGCCCCTTTCCCGAGGTTGTCGAGCCGGCAGATCAGCAGGGCCTGGGCGTCGTTGCCGAACACAAAGATCTCTGCCCGGTTGGTCCCGTTGCAGGCGGTCGGATCAAAGTAGCCAGCTTCGGGTAACGACGCCTCTCCAAGGGGCATCGGCCGCACAAAGCGGCTGTGGCCATACCGCTCAGCATACACCTGCTGCAACGCTTCAAGATTTGCTTTTTTTGCCAGGGTATCCAGATGGAGTGGTATGGCCACTGCCATACCCCGCTCAAAATTCCCGATAATAGGGGTAAAAAGGGGCGTCCGGGAAAGGCCCCCATGGAGCCTCATCTCCGGAAGGTGTTTGTGCTGCAGGCCCAAGGCATAGTGCCGCCCTGCCTCCATCCCGGTACCTGCCCCGGATCCTGCCTTGTAGGCATCGATGAGCTTGTGGCCGCCCCCGGAATAGCCGGTAACCGAATGGCAGGTTACGGGATAGTCGGGACCGATAAGCCCAGCATCCACCAGGGGGCGGACCAGGAGTACAAAACCCGTAGCATGGCAGCCCGGCACAGCAATCCGGCAGGACTGGCCAATGCGTGACCGCTGATCGGGAGACAGCTCCGGCAGCCCATAGGTCCAATCCGGCAGGGTCCGATGGGCCGTGCTTGCATCTATGACAATCGTGTCAGGATTGGTTACTAGGGAAGCTGACTCCCGGGCGGCATCATCGGGAAGGCAGAGGAAGACCACATCGGACAAGTTAATAAGCCGGCGCCGTTCATCAATATCTTTCCGCAGTTCGTTTTCTATAGTAAGGACTTCGACATCACTGCGGCGTGCCAGCCGTTCCCCGATCTGTAGCCCGGTGGTCCCCGCATTTCCATCCACAAACACTCGATAGCTCATGGGGCTATTATGACAAAATATTGCGGGGTGTACAAGAATAGATTAAGAAATCGGGGACCATAGGATAGAATTCCTTAAAGTCCCCTAATAATATTTACTATTTTATCTTGATGTATTCCTCGATTTGGTATATACATCAAAACAGACTGCACCGAGCAGAACAAGACCTTTAATAGTCTGCTGCCAGTCCACACTTACCCCCAAAATAGACATACCATTGTTCAAAACACCCATCACAAGCCCACCAACAATAGTACCTACCACAGTACCCACGCCGCCAGAAGCTGAAGCCCCGCCGATATAGCATGCAGCAATCGCATCCAATTCAAAGTTGGTTCCCGCTTTTGGCGTCGCTGCATTGAGCCGGCCTGCAACAACCAAACCAGCTATGGCGGCTAGGAAACCCATGTTTGCATAGACCCAGAACATTACCTTTTGGGTTTTGACACCGGAAAGCCGGGCAGCCTTTTCATTGCCCCCCAGGGCGTAGATATGCCGCCCCGCAATGGTGCGCTGGGTTATAAAGGTATAGATAAATATGAGAAGGCCCAACAGGATCAGCACAATAGGAATACCGTTGTATGCAGCCAGGTTAAATGTTAAGAGATTGATTGCTACAACGATTAAGGTAATTTTTGCTATTTCCAGACCGATGGGCAGTACTTCAAAATCATACTTCTTCTTTTTTGCCCGACTATTCAACTGGGAAACAATAAAGAGAATCGACATAACAATACCGATAACAATTGCAATCCCATTCAAACCACCAATATGCCAGTCTCCCGGGATAAAACCGGCAGCGATGTTCTGAATCGATTTATCGAATGGGGCTTTTGTTTGTCCCTTTAATATAACCATGGTAAGACCGCGGAATATCAACATACCTGCCAGGGTAACAATAAAGGGCGGGATTCTCAGGAATGCGATGAAAAATCCATGAAATGAACCGACCATAAGCCCTATTAAAAGTGTTAAAAAAACGCCCGCAACAACAGGGATCTTAAGGTCTATCATTAATACTGCTGAAACCGCTCCAACGAAGGCAACTACCGAGCCGACAGAAAGATCGACATTACCCGTAACTATACAGAGCAGCATACCAACACCCAGGATGAGCACATAACTATTCTGCAGAACCAGGTTGGTAACATTCATCGGCTTAAAAAGAATACCCCCGGTGATGACCTGGAAAAACAACATGATAAATAAAAGGGCAATAACCATGCCATATTGACGAATATTGCTTTTAAAGAAGCTCGTTAGCTTTCCCATTTAATTGCTCCTTATAATTCAATTCAGGCTGAAATCCTCTGACGGCTCAATTTCTGATGTTCGATAATTTTCTTCATAATCGCTTCCTGAGATGCTTCGTGCTGGGATAGTTCTCCCACGATCTGGCCCTCAGTAATCACATAAATCCGGTCACACATACCAAGCAGTTCCGGCATCTCAGAGGATATCATCAATATAGCCTTGCCTTCAGCGGCCAATTTATTGATGATCGTATAAATCTCATATTTTGCGCCTACATCGATACCGCGGGTGGGTTCATCAAGAATTAGTATATCAGGATTTGCCATAATCCACTTTCCAAGGACTACCTTCTGCTGGTTCCCGCCGGAAAGGTTTTCTACTTTCTGGGAAAGGCTGGCACATTTTATCTTCAGTTTATCCCGATATTCATTTGCAATCTGAGTTTCCCGGTTCTCATCGATAACCGCCAGGGTGCTCACCGATTTTAGGCTTGCCAGGGACACATTAGTTCGTATGTCATCGATAAGGACCAGGCCGTAATTTTTACGATCTTCTGTTACATATGCAATGCCATGTTCAATGGCTTCCGGTACTGTGTTAATACGCAATTCACGGCCATTTTTTATAATTTTACCTCGATGGTGGATACCATAGGACTTACCGAAAATACTCATGGCAATTTCAGTCCTGCCGGCGCCCATAAGGCCTGCAAATCCCACCACTTCACCTTTTCGAACATTAAAGGAAACATTTTTAATTACCTGCCGATCTTCATTATTTGGATCATGGACCGTAAGGCCTTCTACACGGAATACCTCTTCTCCAATTTCCACCGATCGTTTGGGGAAGCGGTCTACAATTTCCCGGCCGACCATGCTTTTTATGATTCGGTCTTCATCCAGGGACCGCTTATCATTCTGCAATGTTTCTATGACCCGTCCATCCCGGATAACTGTTACTGCATCGGCAACTTTAGTTATTTCGTTCAACTTATGAGAAATAAGAATTGATGTAATACCATGCCCTTTGAGCTCTACCAGCAAGTCGAGTAATTTATTGGATTCCTCATCATTCAAAGCTGCAGTGGGCTCATCCAGTATCAAAAGTTTTACATTTTTAGAAAGGGCCTTAGCTATTTCCACAAGCTGTTGTTTTCCAACACCGATATCTGCAATTAATGTGTTCGGATTTTCATCCAAACCTACTTTTTTTAATAATTGCTTCGCCTTCGCTACCGTTTCATCCCAATTGATGACCCCATTCTTTGCCTGTTCGTTACCTAAAAAAATATTCTCTGCGATGGAAAGATAGGGAATCAGTGCCAGTTCCTGATGAATGATCACAATGCCCATATGTTCACTGTCGCGGATATCCCTGAACTGGCATTCTTTGCCTTTAAAATAGATGGTTCCCTCATAGGAACCATGGGGATACACACCACTCAGGACCTTCATCAACGTAGATTTTCCTGCCCCATTTTCACCAACGAGGGCATGTATCTCATCATCAAATACGGTAAGGCTGACCCGATCCAGAGCACGGACACCTGTAAAGTTTTTGGTGATTTCCTTCATTTCAAGAATAATTTCAGCCATTGTCTGTGACCTCAAATGTATGTATCCACTCATGAACATAGGGCACTTTGACGAAATTATCGTCAAAGCACCCTATCCTCTCACAAATTATCTTACTTTAACTGGTCTTCGGTATAATAGCCGCTACCGATGAGCACTTGTTTGTAATTCGAAATATCCACCGATACGGGTTCGCACAGATAGGAAGGAACAACCTTTACGCCGTTATCATAGGTTTTTGTATCGTTCACTTCTGCAGGTTTTCCCTGAAGTACTGCATCGACCATATTTGCGGCTTTCTCGGCGAGTACACGGGTATCTTTGAATACGGTATGAGCCTGTTCACCGGCAATAATGGATTTTACTGAAGGAAGTTCTGCATCCTGTCCGGTCACGATGGGAAGCTTCTTGCCGCCACGGCCATAGCCAGAGCTCTTGAGTGCGGAAAGGATACCAATAGAAATTCCATCATAGGGGGAGAGCACTGCATCAACATTGGCTGAGGTATAGTAGGCGGTCAGGATGTTATCCATCCGCTGTTGAGCGGTAGCACCATCCCAACGGAGGGTTGCGACCTTGGCAAATTCAATCTGTCCGGACCGCACCACCAGTTTCCCGCTTTTAATATAGGGATTCAGCTGATCCATAGCACCGTTATAGAAGAAGTAGGCATTGTTATCATCAGGGGAGCCCGCAAAAATTTCAATATTATATGGCCCCTTTCCTTCCTTCAATCCCAGTTTCTCCACGATATAACCGCCCTGCTGAACGCCGACCTTATAGTTATCGAAGGTCGCATAGTAGTCGACATGGGGACTGTTACGGATAAGCCGGTCATAGGCAATTACGGGGATTTTTGCCGCCGCAGCTTTCTTCAGAACATTAGTCAAAGATTCTCCGTCAATTGATGCAATAACCAGACAATTCACACCCTTGGTAATCATGTTTTCAAGCTGGGCAATCTGAGCATCAATATTGTCTTCTGCATACTGGAGATCTACTTTATAGCCTCGACCTTCAAGAATCTTTTTCATGTTTCCGCCATCCTGAATCCAGCGCTGAGAAGACTGGGTTGGCATGGCAATACCGACATAATTTTTCTTTGCCCCTGCATTTTTTTGACAACCGACCATTAGCAAAACGCTAACAGCAACCAGTGAACTGACCAGTAACAGACTGGCAAATCGAATAAAACGTTTCATAGGCACTCCTTTTCCTAGGATTGATTGTTTTAGAACATTTATGCGAGCGGTAACGTACACGCATTGTTCTAAAACTTTCGTATATGATTGTATCGTACACCCAGTTTTCGAATCTGTCAAATAAAAAATGCGTTTACGTACACTTTTTTTAATTATCTTAATTGCTTAAATTCTGAGGCACGATGTATGATAAAATTATTATGATATAATCATAGAGGAGCCCTGTGTGTTTGCCTTAGAACGACACCGTCTTATCCGCAACTACCTGCTTGAACATAAACAGGTCGATGTCCGCACCCTCACTGAACTACTTTCTGTGTCTGAGGTAACAATTCGCCGTGATCTGGAAAAACTTGAAGAAGACCGATTTCTGGTAAGAACCCACGGCGGAGCAATTATTGTAGACTCACCTCATGATACCTATACTGCAAAAAAGGCAAACAACACCCTCGATATGTATGGTATTGGTAAAACCGCTTCCCGGTTAATCCAACCAGGCGACACTGTTTTACTGATAGCTGGGATACATTGTCGGGCAATTATCCAGCATATTCAAACTATAGAACCCCTTATCATACTTACTAACGACCTTTCCATTGCAATGGAAGTTGAAACTCATAAAAATAAGCAGGTAGTGCTTCTGGGTGGAGACCTTTCTCAGAAAGAACCAGCGGTCTATGGAGCCCTAACACTGGATGACATGAAACGGTTTCATGTTCATAAAATGTTTGTAACCATAGATGGTTTTTCTGAGCATTTTGAATTATCGGTCTCTTCTCAGGAAAAGGCTCTGTTGATTCGGGAAGCAAGGAACAACACCAAGGATCTCATCATCCTCTGTAGTGCTGAGCACTTTAACCGTCCTGCATTCTATTCTTTTGGTGCAGCTAAAAATGGAGATACTATTGTTACGGACAGAAAAATCTCAGAAAGCCTCAAACAGCATTTATTTAAGGCTAATCTCAGACTTTTTACCACCGTGGATATTTATGAAGGGCCTAAACATGGATGAGCATCCCATCATCACGTTAGACCATGTATCGAAACGAATTTCGGAAGAGTTCTCCCTTTCTGACATCAACCTGAGCTTATATCCCGGAAAAGTGCACGTATTAATCGGTGAAAATGGTTCTGGAAAAACCCGTCTCCTGCACATTATGGCAGGCATTGATATTCCTGACTCAGGGGAGCTGTTTCGTAATTGCCCAGCCAACTCAATTCTCTTCCTTCCTCAGGAACCCCAGGTTTTTGAGAATCTATCAGTGGCAGAAAACATTTTCTTTAACTGTTACCCCCGCTCATGGAATGGTTCTATTGAGTTCATGAAAATCATACAAACTACTAATAGTTTATTTCAGGAACTCGGCATACTCCTGGATCCCAAAGTACTGGTCCGTCAGTTAGGGTATGCCCAGCGACAGCTCCTGTCCGCTGCAAAGGCTCTTGTGCATGATTGGAATCTCGTGATTTTTGATGAACCTTCTGCAGCCCTTGGAGAACCGGAGCGGAAAATTCTCTTTACCATAATCCAGAAATTAAAGACCAAAGGGACCGGCGTTCTCTACGTATCCCATCGTCTGGATGAAATTTTTAAAATAGGTGATGAGGTTTCTGTTATACGACAGGGTAAAATTCTTGGCACCAAAACGGTAATGGAAATTGACCGAAAAAGTATTGTTAGGTTGATGTCAGGCAAATCCCTTATTGAACGGTATCCCCGTTTTACACGCCCCATCGGAAATCCGGTGCTCGAGGTTGAAAAACTTTCTTCCTCTCCTATATTAAATAACATTTCTTTTTCGTTATACAAAAGAGAAATCCTGGGCATTACTGGTCTTATGGGTTCAGGCCGTACCAAACTTGCCCACTGTCTCTTCGGCGAAGAACCTGTTTCTTCAGGAACCATTAAAATTCATGGAAGAGATATCATTTTCAGATCCCCCATTGATGCACTGAGACAGGGAATTGCCCTCATTCCCGAGGATCGGAGCGTTAATGCTATTCTGCATTATCAGAATTTAATTCTTAATATCACCATAGCATCTCTTCCGCGCTTTAAGGGCTTCACAGGTTTACAAACAGGCCGCATGTTCCATACAGTACGGAAATACAGCGATCACATTGGTATTAAGACCGGAAATGTCAATGATTATCCGGATAACTATTCAGGGGGAAACCAACAGAAGGTTGCCATTGCACGATGGCTCGCCTACCGGGCAGACATCTATATATTCGATGAACCGAGCCGCGGCATCGATGTTTCGTCCAGAATTGACCTCTATAATGCCATTAATGATATTGTAGCAAAGGGCGGCTCAGTAATTCTGATATCATCAGATATCGAAGAAATCATCGGCATGTGCGACCGAATCCTGGTACTCACCGGCGGCACCATCGTGGCTGAACTATCCCACGAAGCGGCAAGCCCGGAACGTATTCTAAAATACGCGACCCGGGCCTAACCGTATTTATTTCTGCAATTACCGCTGCCCGTAGTAGGCATTAGCTCCATGCTTCCGGTCATAGTGCTTCTGCACAATGTAAGCCGGTAAACCCTTTATATCATCGGACAGCACCCCGGTGAGATAGGCCATTTTGCAGATTTCTTCTAGAACTGCTGCATGATACACCGATTTGGCCGCAGAAGCCCCCCAGGTAAAGGGGCCATGACCGGCCACCAGCACCATAGGAATTTCTTCCGGATCCAGTTGCTGGCTCCGGAAGGTTGCCACAATCAGGTTTCCTGTCTCCTGTTCATAATCATGCTTAAGAGCTTCTTCACTAATATACTCTGTACAGGGGATTGGATGGGTGCAGTGGTCCGCATGGGTGGTTCCCAAAACCGGAACCGACCGCCGGGCCTGAGCCCAGGCAACCGCATAGGTGGAATGGGTGTGGGTAACCCCGGCAATACCGGGGAAGACTCGGTAGAGCACAATATGGGTTTTTGTATCCGATGACGGATTCAGCTTTCCATCAACCTTTTTACCCTCAAGATCCATCACCACCATGTCACTAACCTTCAGGGCCTCATAGGCAACCCCGGAAGGTTTTATCGCAAGGATTGCCCGCTGTCGATCAAAGGCTGATACGTTACCCCAGGTATAGAGAGCTAAAGCTCGCCGAGGTATTTCCATATTCGCCTCATAGGCCTCTTCTCGGAGGCTTTTATAGGGATCCATAGTACACCTATCTCCTGGACCAATAGGCTTCTGCCCACCTCAATTCATCCCGAAGCCTGACCGGGTCAGTGTGCTTGTTGATGACCACAAGTTCTATTCCCATTATTTCTGCCCAGTCCCGGAGGTATTCGGTCGTTATGGCAAGCGAAAAGGCCGAATGATGGGCTCCGCCGGCCAAAATCCAGCTCTCGGCAGCATCCTGCAGATTCGGATAAGGTTTCCAGAGGACCCGAGCTACGGGCAATTTCGGCATATCCTTTTCTATTTTAATCGATTCAACCTCATTCACCACGAGCCGGAACCGGTCTCCTAGATCGATCAGGGATGCACAGACTGCCGGACCTGAGGCTGCATCAAAGACCATCCGGGCCGGATCCTTCTTTCCCCCAATACCGAGGGGATGTACCTCAATCCGCGGTTTTCGAGCCGCAATAGAGGGGCACACCTCTAGCATGTGGGCGCCCAGAATTGCTTCCTTTCCCGGCTCAAAGTGATAGGTGTAGTCTTCCATAAATGATGAGCCCCCGGGTAACCCTGTGGCCATCACTTTAACTGCCCGCACGAGCTGGGCAGTCTTCCAGTCACCCTCGGCGCCAAAACCATAGCCCTGCTCCATGAGCCGCTGAACCGCAAGCCCCGGAAGCTGTTCAAGCCCGTGAAGATCCTGAAAAGTGGTGGTAAAAGCCCGGGCATTCTGAAGCTCGAGGAACTGTTTCATTCCCAGTTCATACCGGGCCTGTTCCCGAATAGCCTTCATGGCATCCTTATTGGCTTTTAGTTCAGCACCAATTTCATAGGCTGCTTCATATTCTGCAACCAGGGCATCTATCTCTTGATCTGGTATCTGGGCTACTACAGCTGCGAGGTCGCCGATACCCCATCCATTTACCTGCCAGCCAAACTGGATCTGGGCAGAGACCTTATTTCCCTCGGTAACGGCAACCTCCCGCATATTGTCACCCCAGCGAACCACCGTCGTCCGCTCGCCATCCGCAGCAGCTGCAGCAGCCCGCATCCACACACCAATTTTCCGCCTGACCTCTGGATCTTCCCAGTGGCCGACCACGATTTTTCTCGGCAGCCGCATCCGGGCATGAATGAACCCATGCTCCCGGTCTCCATGGGCAGACTGGTTCAGGTTCATAAAATCCATATCGATGCTCGCCCAGGGAATATCCCGGTTGTACTGCGTATGTAAATGCAGAATCGGCTTCCGGTTAATTGCAAGACCGGAAATCCACATCTTGGAGGGCGAAAAGGTATGCATCCAGGTGATAATCCCCGCACAGAAGGGATCCGCATTAGCCTGTTCAAAGAGCGTTCGGATTCCCAGGGGGGTTAACACGGTAGGTTTTAACACCAGGGTGCCTGGCAAAAGGGGATCGCCCTCCATGCCGGCTACCATTTTCTTTGCATGGTCCGAAACCTGCTGTAAGGTTGCTTCTCCATACAAGTCCTGACTGCCCACCACAAACCAGAAAGCAAATCGTTTTAATCCAGTATTCATAGTTCAACCTCCAGAAACAACAATTCTATGCCACCCAGCACCGCTCTTGATAACCAGGTGCCTCGCATAAAGCGTGTACGTTCACGCATAATGGTAAAACAGAATACCAGACTTGTCAATGCTGATTATTCGCTTATTTTGCCATAACGCATAAAGTATTGATTACATAATGAGGTAAGCTCATCAAACTTCATTTTGAGTGTGTTAGATGTTATTACAACAGGACTGCCGCAAAGATTGTAGTTTGCTTTGTTGATTATCCGTTTTAGGGGGCTACTATGTTCGATATACTTTTCCGGGTTTCGAATACCAACTACAAGCATTTTCTGCTTTTGAATCTCAAATATTGAAAACCCTGTCACCTCAGACCAGGGAATAAAGCCAGCACTCACAACGCTTGAATTATCGATTAAACCCTTTCCATTCAGTATAAGACCAGGTTTTTTATCAAAGAGTTTTATTACACTGAACACAAGGCAAAGGCCAAAAAAACCTATCGCTAGTATCCCAACGATAAATTGCAATTGGAGCAACCAGATACCAAGGGCAACAAATATGCTAGCCCCTATGGTCAGCAAAACCACTTTCTTTTTACTTAATTCTATCACCGTTTCATGTTCAGAGATCATAGTTTTACTCCTTCACTGCAGACATTCGGATCTTTAATCGACCTGTTTCAAGGGCTCGAAAAAACAGAAGCCCTGCAAACATCCCACTACCCAGGGTGAGCAGAGAGGCCAGTACGATGGCCCCAAGTACCGAAGTCATCGTCTTTCCGATCACATAGGCGCCAAGCATACAGAAGGGGACATTGAGAAAATATATTCTATACGCAGTGAATGCCAAACTCATACCGGCAAAACCTGCGGTAGACATAATAGTAGTAATCATGAAAACCGGAAGTACAAAGAATGTTGCCGTAGCCATCCATGGGGTAATCTGTCCCGCAGTAGCCAGCACCTGTGAATCGGTCTGGAATGCAGCAAAGAGCCAGGGAGATACAAGTACATAGCCAAGGAGCAGCAAACCACACACCAAAATCCCCATCCATGTTGAAGTCATTAAGGTCTGCTTCATCCGTTTAATATCCCCGGCGCCTGCAGCCTGTCCTGCGATAGCTGCGACTGCACTCGATAAGGACCAGATCGGAATAAGAGCAATCTGTTCAAGTCTCGAATACAACGTAAAAGATGTCAGTACAACCGGATCTATATCAGTCATAATCCGGTTATAAAAAATAAAACTGATTGATGAGAGAAGATTAAGTACACTTTGGGGTAAACCGACACGGAGTATCTCAACAATAACAGAACTTGATATATTCGATATTTTCCAATGTATAGTGACATTAGATGTGCGTATTAGAAACACCACAACCAGATACACCAGACTGAGTGCATTGCTCAAACAGGTCGCGAAAGCTGCGCCTGCAATTCCCATACGGGCCCCAAAAATCAATAAGGGATCAAGCACAATATTTGCGATAGTACCGATCATCATCGCCATCATCATGTGCTTTGTTCGGCCTTCACCCTGAAGAATCCCAGTGAACACTGCACCGGCCAGCATAAAGGGCACCGTTGGGAGCAACCATAAAAGATACTCAAGACCATACTCCAATAAGAGCCCCTTACCACCAAAGAGCTGTAATAAAGGAACTGCAAAGGGATACATGAAAAGCATGATCACAGTACTGGCACTGAGAGCAAGGGCAAGGGCACTTTCAGCAGTCTGGTCAAGTTCCTTCGCACGACCAGCTCCAATTGCTCGGGCAACAAGAGAAGATACACCACCTGAAATACCGAAGCTCGCTGCAAGAAAAATAAAAAATAACGGGAACACAAGCCCTGTGGCACCCACAAGATACGGGTCAGATGGATTTATTTGGGCAATAAACCAGGTATCTACAATGTTGTAGAGAAGATTAAATGCCTGACCTGCAAGAACCGGCAGACCTAATCTGATAAGTAACGGACTAATTGGACCAGATCGTAGATTGATAGTATTCATATGGTATAACAGTAAAACCGGTACTAATATATTAGTCAATAATTATATTCATACTGTAAACCGCTGGTTAACAAATCAGACAAAAATGAAAGCACCGGTTGGTGGCATTTCTACTGCAGATTTTACACTATCTCAAAGATAACGGATATAAACAAAAAATGGTGGAGGATGTTCTTTCTTGTTTTGAACATGTATATCAGGCTGATGGTATCACCTTGATGGACGTGTATATTAATGTACTTAAGTAGCTCTATCGTTTGTAGCTTGTGCAACCGATTTATCTAAAAATCATCTGCACAAAGGAACGTAAGCCTTCTTTCCATACTGACCATTCGTGGTTACCGGGCATCGTTTTATAGGTATGGGGTATCCCTTTGGAGGTTAAATAGTTATTGACATTCTGGGAAACAAAAAGAAGATTGTCTGACTCGCCGCAGAGTACATAGATAAGGGGACTTGTTTTGTTATTTTCCACCTTGAACTTTGTAACATCCGTATTCGGAGCAGGAGAAAAAGCCCCTACATACTCAAAAAGGTCAGGATGGGCAAGCCCAAAATTAAGGGCTTGCCCGCCTCCCATAGAAAGGCCACAAATAGCTCGATGAGCTCTATCACCATACACAGAATATCTTTTTTCTATAAATGGCATGAGATCATTCAATACATCAAACTCAAAACGAGCAAAAGCAGCTTGTGCCTCTGCGCCATACACATCCCGAGGGACCGTATCGGGATTCATTGCCCTGCCATTAGGAAACACCAGTATCATTGGTTTGACCAGCTTATTTTTATATAACTGATCCATGATTTCTTTCGGCGAACCATTGATGATCCATTCATCTTCGGTACCCCCAATACCATGCAAAACGTAAACAATACTATATTTTTTTGATGGGTTATAATTTTCTGGCAGATACACATA
Source organism: Gracilinema caldarium DSM 7334 (assembly GCF_000219725.1). Taxonomy (GTDB): domain Bacteria; phylum Spirochaetota; class Spirochaetia; order Treponematales; family Breznakiellaceae; genus Gracilinema; species Gracilinema caldarium. The sequence goes on from NC_015732.1 coordinate 3,184,500, forward strand.
ACAATTCCGATTTGCTTTTGTTGTTGTGGAATAATAGGTTTCCTTTATCATGGTACCTCCCATTAATGTATTGTTAGAAATAGTTTGTGCATCAGTCTTGGGGATATACAGACAAGCAAACAAAACCAGAAGCTTTATTAAAATCCGATTGTTAGTGCTCATAACAGGAATTTTCCTTAAGTAAAATCTATTCACCTATTTCTTACCAGATTTTAAACTTGAAAATATCGTCCTGACAAGTCAAAGGATTAAAATAATTAACACCACACAACTTGAAAGCAAACATAAAAACTACTACACTTATCGAACTACATCGGTGGATGCCCCTCGCAAATAGCGTAATACTCACCATCCCGCTTATCCTCTTTTACGGTTCTATTTATGTGCTGGTGCGGGCGTGGCGGGAATATCATTATCAGGGTCAGGTTGATGAATGGCTGGCGCATATCATACACCGTGCTCCACGGATTGCAGCCATCCTCATCATCCTATTTGTTAGCCTTTTTTCACTTGATGTGTTTGAAATGGATGCCAGTCCCCTAAAAATACTGGGCGCTTTTCTTATTCACAACATTCCTTCCTTATAACATTCACGATCGTTTTCTAAATAGCCGGTACAGAAGGGGACTTTCCACATCTATTGCTTTCTTGGGGCACATTTCCTGACAGCAAAAACAGCGGATACACTTGGAGTAGTTATAAACGGGCGGGCTTGTTCGTTTGCCATCATTGAACTGCAGAGCCTTGCCTTCGACGGGGCAGGCATCGACACAGATACCGCACTTAATACATTTCTGGGCCACAATGCGGGGCCAGGACGACCAGCGCTGGGCTGCATGTTTCCCGAGGGTAAGAAGCGCCTGCGGAACGAGGGTATGGTTGCCATTATCGTGTTTCAGGTGCAGGGGTTTGCGTACCACATCAAAATCGGGGGCCATGAGGGACGGGAGGGGATCCCCCAAAAATTCTATTTCATCCTCCAGATAGGTTCCAAGGCCGTATTCCTTTCCATAAAAATTGGTTGGTACAAAGGATGGGTCGTTACCGCTTCTTCCGGCCGGGAAGATGCCAGGTTATTGACCTTAAAGAGGACCCGTTCATCGAGGTTGATGAGCGATTCCAGCCCGCCGAGGAGTTCCAAACCCTGGCGGACCCTTTCATAGACCGTGTTTTCATCATAGCTTTCGCAGCGCAGCAGTACTACCTGAGATTTCATATAGTGCATGACTCCTGTTTTACCTATTGCTTGCCCCTCGGCTCTCGTACCCCGAAACGGCTTATTTCTGCATGGCCCGCTGGCGGCGGGCTTACTTTTGCGCGACCCTCTGACGGAATACTTATTTCTCTCTAGCCCGCTGGCGGCGGGCTTCGTAGAGGAGCACCCCGGCGGCTACGGACACATTGAGGGAATCGACCTGGCCGCTAGTGGGAATCGAAACCATACCATCGCAGGTTTCCTTAAGGAGCCGCGATATACCTGAGCCTTCGCTCCCCATGATAAGAACGGTCCTGCCCCGGAGGTCCTTGTCATAGACCGCTTCTCCCTTCATATCAGCCCCATAGACCCAGAAACCTGCATCCTTGAGCTGTTCCACAGAACGAACCAGATTAGACACGATGGCAATAGGCACCCAGGCGACGGTACCGGCACTGGTTTTAGAAACCACTTCCGCATCCTTAGCGGACCGGCGGTTTGCAACAATAACCAGATCTGCACCAAACTGGTCACAGGACCTGAGGATGGCCCCATAGTTATGGGGATCCGTTATGCCATCCAGAACAACCACCAGGGCATCCTGGCCTTCCTCGAGACCTGCAAGAAAGTCCTGAACCGTCGTCTCATTGCTCTGGTCCTTACCTTCCACATAAAGGGCTATACCCCGGTTCCCCGGAGCGAGCCGGTTGAGTTCATATTCACCCACCCGGTCAATTCGTATCTTATTATCCGTCGCCAGAGACATGATCGTTCGAGCCCGGGGGCCTGCATTGGCCACCAGCAGGGGCCCCTTAGCCTTGCCCGAACGGATTAATTCTTCTATTACGTGAAAGCCTGTCAAATATGCCATCAATTACTCCACATCGTAGCTTACACCATAGCGCACAATTTCCACATTAGTAAAACCGTTATCTGCCAGGTGCCGGCTGAAAACCTTTTGGGCATCCTTTTCACCGTGAACCAGGAATATCTTTTTAAGCCGAGAGGTATCGATCGCTTTGAGCCAATCGATGGTTTCCTGGTAGTCCGCATGGGCACTAAAGGCATCGATAGCCTCCACCTGGGCACGCAGTTTGAACCACTCGCCATGAATTTTCACTTCCCCTTCCCTGTCCCGGATCCGCCGGCCCAGGGTGTCTTCAGCCATATACCCCACAATGAGGATCGTAGTATTGGGATCCTCGATGCTGTGAATCAGATGATGCTGAATCCGGCCCGCTTCGCACATACCATCGGCGGAAATGATAACCAGCGGGCCCTCCATATCGTTCAGGGCCTTCGATTCATCCACACTGGTGGTGAAATGGAGGGCATTAAACCCAAAGGGATTCTTATGATGTTTTATAAACGCCTCGTGGGTTTCTTCATCATAGCACTCCGGATGTACCTGAAAAATCGTAGTTGCATTGGTTGCCATGGGGGAATCCACATAAATGGGGATTTCAGGGATTTCCCCCCGGTCCGTAAGCATATGAAAGTAGTACACCAGTTCCTGGGTTCGTTCGATGGCGAAGGAGGGGATAAGAATACGGCCCTTTGTTTTAACCGCCCTGCGGACAACCTCTGCAAGCCGTTTCATCGCATCTTCGGTCCCATCGTGCCGCCGATCGCCATAGGTGCTTTCCAGAACCAGATAGTCCGGCGCAGGGAGGTTCGTAGCCGGATCCCGGATAATGGGTTTTCCCTTGCGTCCCAGGTCTCCCGTATAGGCAATAATCCGTTCAGAGCCATTCTGTTTTATCTTGATGACCGCCATGGCGGATCCCAGAATGTGGCCCGCATCGTAAAACTCAAGCTGTACCCCGTCGCCGATCCACATTGGCCGCTGGTAGGACACGGACACAATCTGTCCTGTCGCCGCAATGGCATCCTGTTCGGTATACAGGGGCTGCCAGGTAAACTTTTCCCCCTTTTTAACCGCCTGTTTTCCTAAATATTCGGCGTCCCGGGCCTGTATCCGGGCGGAGTCCATCATGACCAGACTGGAAATATCCCTGGTAGCTGGGGTAGCATAGATCGTCCCTTTGTAACCGCTTTTAGGTAATAGCGGCAAGAGCCCGCAATGGTCAAAATGCCCATGGGTCAGCACCACCGACTCAATCCGGTCCGTATCGATGCCGAAGTCCCGGTTTTTCCGGTCCGCCTCAGCCCGCTTGCCCTGAAAGGCACCACAATCGATCAGGTATGACCTGCCATCAACTTCGAGCACATGCTTGGAGCCCGTTACTTCCTCGGCCGCACCGAGGGAATAGAGTGTAATCGCCATATCTTCATCTTACTACACTTGTTGATGGTTTGCACCATCTGAGCCCTTCAGTGTATACTTAGTGCATGGAGCATATTGCGTTTATTGGTACCGGAGTCATGGGAAACAGTATGGCCGGACACCTGCTTGCTTCGGGATATCCGGTTACAGCTTTTACGAGAACAAAAAGTCGGGCAGAACCTTTGCTGGCCCAGGGGGCCCGCTGGGCCGACTCGGTGAGGGAAGCGGTACAGGATGCGGACATGGTCATCACCATGGTTGGCTATCCCCAGGATGTGGAAGAACTCTACCTTGGCCCCGATGGAATCATCGCCTCGGCAAAACCCAAAGCCCTTCTTATCGACATGACCACCTCAAGCCCCCAGCTGGCGATACGCATCACCGCCGCCGCCAGGGAACGGGGACTGGAAGCCCTGGATGCTCCTGTTTCAGGGGGTGATGTAGGAGCCCGCAACGCCACCCTTTCGATCATGGTGGGGGGCAGTGAAACTGCCTTTAACCGGGCAAAGCCTCTCTTTGAAAAGCTCGGTAAAACCATTGTCCTCCAGGGTGGCCCCGGAAGCGGCCAGCACTGCAAGATGTGCAACCAGATTGCCATCGCCTCAAACATGATGGGTGTGGTAGAAGCTCTAACTTATGGGCTGACCGCAGGACTTGATCCCCGGACCATGCTTTCCAGCATCGAATCCGGAGCGGCAGGGAGCTGGTCCCTTTCCAACCTGGTACCGAGAATGCTCGACGGCAATGTAAAGCCTGGTTTTTATATCAAACATTTTATTAAAGACATGGGTATAGCCCTGGAAAGTGCCCGCCAAATGGGACTGAAACTTCCTGGCTTAACTCAGGCCGAGGCTTTATATCAAAAACTAGCCGCCCTGGATACGAAAAGCCTGCAACAGATTGCTCGGGATATCGCGGCAGGAAATCAGGGCCTTACAGAGCCTCATATTCCTGCAGAAGCCCTTTCTGGTTCTGAATTGGGAACTCAGGCCCTGTACATATTATATTTAGCGAGGCTTATTTAATGTATATTCGCGATGTAAGTCCACCACGTTCAAGTCCTATAGAAAAAGGAACTCCTATTTTTGGTACCTGGACCCGACCTTTTGATGATGTAGATCTAATCAGTATCAAACATCCTTTTCATTTTCCAACTATGAAATGGATCAAAAACCTTAGAGTTAAGGAGTGGCAAACCTTTCATGTTCAGAATGATACATACTTTCTCTTGGCTGTATTAACCAATGTAAAGTATTACCGCCTCGCTCAGGTGTTTCTGTGGAATAAAGAAATCAGAGAACGACTAATTTTTCGAAAAGCCTTACCCTTTGGTGCATGGAAGCTTCCCCGTTCCCTTTCTAATTCTTCTATTACCAGTAGTAGTTATGGATTCTATCTACGTATCCATGATTGGCTCGATGCAGATCTCATCGAACTTGATCTAGATATCGAACCTAACCGGAAACGCCCCTCATTTACAGCCCATCTTGAATTCGATTTTTCCCAACTTAAAACCACACCACTCGTTACATGTCTTCCTTTTTCAGACCGCCGGTGTATGTATAATTATAAAGCTATGGTTCCAGTACGAGGCGATATAGTTTTTGGCGGTAAACATGTAAGCCTTTCATTGAACACTACCTTTGGTATGTTCATGGATTATAAAGGCTATTTCCCCTACCGTATGAGGCAGACCTGGTGTACCGGCCATGGATACCATAATGATGGTCGCCCATTTGGTTTTAGCGTAGTAGAAAGTCAGACGAAGGACAGCTTTCGCTACAACGAAAACGGTCTCTGGCTCGCAGGTCAGCTCACTCCATTACCACCTGTACGTATTACTATGCCTGAAGGACCAGATTCTGATTGGGTTATTCAAGACCTAGAAGGTATGGTGGATCTCATCTTTACCCCTAAGGAGCCCATCAAAACAGGTTTCGACTTCTTCCTTACCCGTAGTGAATATATTGCCCCCTTTGGTATATATAATGGTATGCTACAAACCAAGGATGGAGAAAAGATCAATCTCCGCAATGTGTGGGGAACCGGTGAGCAAATTTACTTAAGAGTTTAAAATAGGGAATACTATGGCAAAAAGACCAAAGGCTATTTACGAACCGGGAGAACTTGAACAAACAAGACAGCGCCTAGGAGATCTCGATCCAGAAGAAGCTCGGGCTATTGCTGAAAAATTGGGAGGCGAAATAGGGATTGAAAAATCACCCGAACCACCAAAACAAACTCGGAATAATTTTAATAGAAGCGAAACAGTTAACGTAAGCGTCAAGGGAGGTCTTCGTTCAAGTGTTCCAAAACACCGTGTAGAGGTTTTAGAAACTAAAGAACCCAACCCTCTTACAATAAAACGAACGAGTCGTATTGATAAGGGCGATGATCCAGACCAACCTTTTAAAACCAATTACCGAGAACGGATAAAAATGGATAAGTTAGCCGCCCAGGTAGAATTTGAAATTAAAACCCCTATGCAAGTATTAATTTCACGGCTGTCTCTTTTTTCTGATCCTCCAGATATGCTGAATCCCGATTTTGTAACCCATAGAATGAATGAATATTATAGCCGATTCGAATCTTTAGTAACCTCTACGAGAAGTCTTCTTCCCCGTCAGAACATACGTCGTACTGAGCACTTTAAAAAGGTTTACCCTGAAGCCTTTGCAATCATAGATACTATAAGATTCTGGAATATTGATCTTATCAATACAGAATTAAGCCGCCTCCAAGCGCACCCCAGAAATGTAAAAACTTCAGATTTTTCTGATATTCTCAAAGCTATTTATAAACCTATACTTTTATTAGAACATCTTGATATAGAAAATGACATCAAAGAGGCTTATAAACGACTTTATTCTATTTTGGTAGAAGAAGACCCAGTTGAAGCCAAGGAAAAATATCAGGGATATATTAAATCCGCAATTGTTGCCTATTCAATAATAATAAAAAGTATTCGATATCTTCTTTTCCCTCTTCTCATGAAGCTTGTATCAGACACCTGTTACTCCTATGAAAGCCTCTTTAAAGCTCGGCGAAAAAGGATTTTTTCATTCCTTAACATTTCTGAAAAAGACCGGCTCCAGCCAGTACCACCCCGGGAAACACAACATAAAGAACAACCTGCTGCCAATGAATCTCACAACAAAGAAGAACCAACAGAAGCTAAACATAAAGAACCGGATAAAGAACCAGAACCGATCAGCAAGGGTGTTCTACGAGGGCTCGAAACCCTGGAGAGTCTCTTTCCTGGGCTTCCCTGGCAAAAACTTTCGTCCTATCCTGACCTGTATCCATATTTTTCTAAACTTTTTTATTTAAAAAAGGAATATGAACTTATTGCACCTACAGATCCACTCCAACAAGTTGCAATACTTATGCACATTCTTGAAGAGCTCTATTATGGCCTACGGTATGTTTCATTCAGTGCAATTCAGGTTACAGATCAGGAAGTTGAACCAGTTGATATCATTATTAATAGAATCATCTCAAACTGGCCTCAGTATCAGGAGCAAATACTAGAAAAAGAATATTTACATCGACTGAATGAATACTGCCAAATTCTTGAGAATTCAAGTGAGTCTAGAACTGGTTCTTATCCCAAACGGATACTTATGGACTTACATTGGATAAAACGGCTCTTCTTCCTACCCTATTATAAATTTGATTCTTTTTCAGCCCCAACAATCCATAAATTGGATATTCCCTCCTTTTATTCAGAAGTTCATACACTAAAACGCTTGCTCACAACTGTGGCAGCTTCCATCGACAAAGCAAAAAAGGCGGGAGGACCTGAAACGGGTGTAAATTGTGATGGGATTGATAATCCCTGGGATCCGTACCTATTCCAGGTACCGAATCCACTTTCGGTAAGAATCGATGCACTACTGGGGGGTAAAAACTCCAAACAGAGAACTAATGCAGCTCTGGTCTATTTTACTCTAGCAGTTACGACAGTCCTTGATTATATTATCAACAACCAATCTAGCTGGGCTTACACCAATGATGCAGGTATTATCTTTAGAAGTGTTGACGGCGAAGGTGCCATACCACTGTATGGCACCCAGACAGATATAGATCCAGACCTTCTATTTAAAGAAGCATTAAAAAACCGAAAATCTTAAGACCATAAGCTCAAGCTGCATTTTCGTCATGGTATTGTTTATTAATCAATAGCCCAGGTCTTTATTAATGACATTTTTCAGTACTTCTCCCCGGTTATAGCGATCAAGATTTTCCAGGAATACCTGGAAGGCAAGCTCGTCATACTGGGGATGAAAGCCTGAAAAATGGCTCGTCAGCATCAGGTTTGGAAGATCCCAGAGGGGGGACCCGGCAGGTAATGGTTCTTCTGCAGTTACATCTAAAAGAGCGCCTTTAATGAGACCTGTTTGCAAGGCTTCCACCAGGTCATCCTCATTTACTGAACCGCCCCGGCCAATATTCACAAAGAGGGAAGACCGCTTCATAGCATGAAAAACATTCTTGTTATAGAGGCCCTTGGTTTGGGGGGTAAGGGGCAAAATATTTACTACAATATCTGCTTCACCAAGCCTGGGATACAGGTTTTCAAACACATCCAATGTGACACCATAGGGATCCGGTTCTGTGGGAGGAGTCCGTTTTACCCCAATAACATTCATATCAAAGGCATTCGCCACTCTTGCCACCCGCTGGCCTATGGTACCATACCCCACAATGAGCATCGTTTTATCAGCAAGAACGTCCATATCAGGATAGGAAAACGTGAGCCATTCATGCCGGCCCTGGGCTGCAAAGGCAGCAGGGAATTTTCGATACCAAGCTATGAGCATACCGAAAAGGTGTTCCGACATTTGAACCCCATGAATACCAGATGAATTAGTCAGTACAAAAGGATTACTTTTTGCTTCAGGAAATTTCTGGAGCCAGTCTGCCCCGGCATACCAGGACTGATACCATTTCAGCTGAGGCATCCGGGAAATGAATGGGGGCGGTACTTCGCCGCCAGCAATCTCAATACGATCCAGAAGCGGTTCAAGCTGATTTTTATCGGTAATAATCATAACCAATCTGCCTCTGGCATGGTCCTGAAGCCGTTTCTGAGCATCCCTGGGGACACGATGTTCTGGAAGTACCAGAACAAGCAGTGATTGTTTAGTGTTCATAGGTCTATTATAACATCATTTTCATAGTATTGGAAATTTTACATTTGTATTTTAGTAATGTATATGAGTATATTGATGAAATGCAGGCCCGATCTTTATGGGCCAGCTCATTCTGTTTACAGCCTTCCGATTCTGTCCCGAGCATCTTCTATAGAAATGCCCTTTCGCCGAGCCCAATCCTCAAGCTGATCCTCACCTACACGGCCCACACCAAAATAATAGGAGGCTGGATGGGCAAAATACATACCACACACCGAAGCGGCAGGCTGCATCATGGAAGATTCAGTTAATTTGATGCCGCACCGCTGTTCTGCTTCCAGCACCTTGCAGGCGATCCGTTTATCATGGTGATCGGGGCATGCGGGATAACCGAAGGCTGGCCTGATTCCCCGGTATTTACCTTCAAAAAGTTCCTTAGCATTAAGGTTTTCCTCTGCGACATAGCCCCACAGCTCGGTCCGCACGAGGGCATGCAGTTTTTCGGCAAAGGCTTCCGCCAGCCGGTCAGCCAGGGATGCCGCTAAAAGGGCGGTATAATCGTCTCCCCGGGCTTTACAGTCAGCCACAAAGGTTTCCAGGCCATGACCAGCAGTTACAGCAAAGAGACCAATCCAATCGGTTCTGCCAGATGACTCAGGAGCAATAAAATCTGAAAGACAGGGATTAAAACCGCCAGCCAGTTTCTTTTCCTGGTTCCGCAAAAAGGAGAACCGGGCGATGGGCGTACCGAAACCATTTAAATCCGCCCCGGAAGGATCCGCGCTAAACAAGAGAATATCATCTCCCAGCGACTGAGCAGAGAAAAAACCAGCTACCCCGTGGGCAGTAAGGATATGTTCCGATACAAGACGATCAAGCAGGACCTGAGCATCATCGTACAGTTTCCTGGCCGCCTCCCCCTTTTCAGGATCTTCCAGTATCCGCTCAAAACCATGGCCTAAATCCCAGCCATAAAAAAAGTAGGACCAGTCGATATAGGGTACCAGGGATTCGAGGGGGAAATCATGAAAAGTTACCAGCCCTTTCTGCCGGGGCTCGACAATTTCCATATGGGACCAGTCTGTGGGAAGCTTATTGCTGCGGGCTTTTTCTATGGGTATCAGTTCTATCCGGTCCTGAATGGTTTCATGACGGGTAATTGCTTCAGCATATTTAGTTTCCAGTTCCTCAAGGAATCGTGCTTTTTCGGTATTCGAAAGGAGTGCGCGTACCACCGCAGCCGCCCTACTCGCATCCTTCACATATACCACCGGCCCCGAATAGGCTGGTGCAATCCGAAGAGCCGTATGGGCTTCACTGGTGGTTGCGCCTCCTATCAATAGAGGAATAGATACCCCCCGACGTTCCAATTCACGGGCAGTGTGAACCATCTCATCAAGGGAGGGAGTGATAAGCCCCGACAGCCCTACCAAATCGGCCTGTTCCCGAATGATAGCCTCGGCAATTTCGTCGGGAGGTATCATGACCCCCAAATCGTGCACCTCATAGCCGTTACAACCGAGCACAACGCCGACGATATTTTTACCAATATCATGAACATCGCCTTTGACAGTAGCCATGATAATTTTGGTCGCCCCGGATTTTCTCTTAGGCTCGGATTTTTTCTCAGATCCATCCTCAGATCTTTTCACCGCATCCTGGGATGTGAGCCTTGCGTCGGCGAGCTTTTCCTCCTGAATAAAGGGTTCTAGGACCGCCACAGCCTTTTTCATTACCCGGGCACTGCGGATAACTTGGGGTAAAAACATCTTACCAGCGCCGAATCGGTCCCCCACTTCATTCATCCCTTTCATTAAAGGGCCTTCAATTACATCGAGGGAACGTTGATACCGGCTCCGGGCTTCCAGAATATCAGGTTCAATATAATCCTCGATACCCTTTACCAAGGCATATTGGAGCCGTTCCTCCACCGGGAGGGTGCGCCAGACATTTTTATCGGCAGCACTGTGGGTGGAGCCAGTGCTTGAATCGCTACCAACGGTTCCATGCCCATCAGCAACATCAGAAGCTTCTTTCAGTTCCAGTGCCAGCGCCAACAACCGTTCTGCGGCATCGCTTCTGCGCGCCAGAACCACATCTTCCGCAACTTCCCGGAGCCGCGGTTCCAGTTCATCATAGGGAACGAGGCCTGCAGGGTTTACAATGGCCATCGTAAGACCCGCTTCAATGGCATACTTCAGAAACACCGCATGCATCGCTTCCCGAACGAGATCATATCCACGGAAGCTGAAAGATAGGTTAGACACGCCTCCCGAAATCTTTGCACCGGGACAATTAGCCCGGATCCAACGGCAAGCCTTAATAAAATCAAGGGCATACCGGTCATGTTCAGGGATTCCCGTTGCAATGGCCAGCACATTAGGATCAAAAATGATATCCTCACCCTTCATCCCATCCTGAATCAGAAGCTGATAGGATCGCTGAGCTACCTCAACTTTCCGCTCATAGGAATCGGCCTGGCCCCGCTCATCAAAGAGCATCACCACCACCGCCGCACCCATCCTGCGGGCAATACGGCTTTTCCGTAAAAACGCTTCTTCTCCCTCTTTCAAGCTGATTGAATTGACAATCCCCTTTCCCTGCAGGCATTTAAGTCCTGCTTCTATGGCCTCCCAGCGTGAACTGTCTACCATAACCGGAAGGCGGGCAATTTCTGGATCCGCAAGAGCCAGGTTCAAAAACTTTTGCATTGCCCTGGGCGCATCCAGAAGAGCATCATCCATACACACATCGATGATAGAAGCTCCGGCTTCGACCATGTCCCGGGCTATGCTCAGGGCTTCGTCATAGCGTTCTTCTTTAATAAGCCGTAAAAATTTGCGGCTCCCCGCCACATTGGTCCGCTCCCCCACATCGATAAAACCGATAGCTGGGTCCACCACCAGGGGTTCAAGCCCGGCCAGCACCGTCTTACGGGGCAATGCAGGGATCACCCGGGGCTGATAATTCATGGTTACACGGGCAATTTCAGCGATATGCGCCGGGGTAGAACCGCAGCAGCCCCCCACAATGTTCACGAGCCCGTCCCGCAGGAAGGCTTCTATAAAGCCTGCCATGGTTTGGGCGGACTCATCATATTGGCCAAAACGGTTCGGAAGCCCCGCATTAGGATGGGCACTCACCAAACAGGGGGCAATTTCTGAGAGGGCTGCCACATGGGGATAGAGCCGTTCAGCACCGAGGGAACAGTTTAGACCGATGGACCAGGGCTTGGCATGCATGACCGATACACAGAAGGCTTCCACGGTCTGACCGGAAAGGGTCCGGCCTGCGGCATCGACAATGGTCCCGGAAATCATAATCGGAACCTCAGGAAGTCCCGCCGAAGCCCGCGCTTCGAAAAGCCGTTGGATGGCGGCGATGGCGGCCTTCGCATTCAGGGTGTCAAAGATCGTCTCAATCATGAGGATATCCGCGCCACCGGCCAAAAGGCCCCGGGCATTGTCATAATAGGCTGCTTCCAGCTCTTCCCAGGTAACCGCCCGGGCTCCCGGATCATTCACATCCGGAGAAATACTTGCGGTTTTACTGGTAGGCCCCAGGACCCCCGCGACAAAACGGGGCCGTTCCGCAGTGCTGTACAGATCCGCCGATTCCCGGGCGACACGGGCAGCAGCACGGCTTATTTCAAACGCATAGGACTCAAGGTTATAATCGGCCAGGGAGATTGCATTGGCATTAAAAGAATTGGTCTCGATAATATCAGAGCCCGCCCTAAGATAGGCCTGATGAATCGATGCAATAACACTAGGTTTGGTAATGCACAAAATATCATTACAACCAAGGAGCGGCTTGGGGTGGTTTTGAAATTCAGCACCCCGAAAATCTGCTTCTGTTAAACCAAATTTTTGTATCATAGTACCCATGGCACCGTCCAATAACAGGATCCGTTTTGCTGCCAGGACATCTAATTGTTCGCGTACCGTCATATAATTATTGTACCGAAAAGCTTAATCATTAAAAAGATAAGCCCCAACTTTTCTCTGCCTTATTGACGTTATGCCGTCATTTTGTCACCATACCTGTATACTTATGAAAGCGTTATGGACAGAACAATTTACCGTACGAACCTGGGATGTGGACCGAAACAACCGATTAAGTCCCTCATCACTGTTTAATTATTTTCAGGAAGTGGCCGGGAACCATGCCACAGAGCTCGGCGTCGGAAAAGATGCCCTGCTGCGGGGCAACCAGGCATGGATACTTTCCCGAATGACGACACTCCTCTATCGGCGCCCTGGTTGGGGAGAAACCATAACAGTCCGCACTTGGCCCCGGGGCACAGAAAAGCTTTTTGCTATCCGGGACTATGACATTATAGACGGCTTTGGCAGTACCATAGCCCAGGGCCGCAGTGCATGGCTGTTAGTCGATGTAGAAAAACTCCGTCCTCTGCGACCACAAAGTCTGACAGAAAACTTGCCAACCAATACGGATATGCCCGCCATACCAGACGGAGCGCAGGCTCTTACTGCACTGCCCGAACTCCAGGCTGCAGGTACAAGAACCGCTGCTTATTCCGATATCGACTACAACGGCCATGTTAACAATGCCCGCTACATCGAGTGGATACAGGATATACTAGATGCATCGATTCTAGAACAGACCAATCATTTTCGAATTGATATCAATTACCTGGCTGAAATTCGTCCCCAGGAAACCATAAGTCTCTGGAAAGAACCTCTTCCAAACCAGGATGCAGGAACCGAGGAGCATGCGGGGGAGAGACCCCCCTTTACGCCCTTTGAAGTAACCGAACTTTGGGCCTTCGAAGGCAAACATATCGATTCCGGCCAAAGTTCCTTCCGGGCCGAATTACGCTGTGGAGCATAACCAATGAATATATCCCTTGAACTCGTGCCCCGGGATACACAGGCCGTCACCGAGGGCCTTGCGGTAGTTTCCCGCTATCCCGATATCAGCCTCATCAATATCCCGGACTTGCTCCGTTTCCCCATCCGTTCATGGCAAGCCTGCACCCTTATTCCGCCGCAGTACCATACCATACCCCATCTGCGGGCCATCGATTTTAATCTCGAAGAACCCTTTCCCCTGACCGCATATTTTAAAGAACACCATATTGATACGGTGCTGGTTGTTGCCGGCGACCCGCCCCAGGATATGAAACACCGGGTGTACCCTACCCACACCACGGATTTCATCAAAAAATTAAAACTAGAGATGCCACAGCTCACCATTTACGCCGCCTTTGACCCCTATCGCTCCAATATCCGCTATGAACTGGATTATCTCAATGCAAAGGAAGACAGCGGTGCCGACGGTTTCATGAGCCAGCCCTTTTTTGATGTACGGCTCCTGGAGATTTATGCCGAATACCTGGAGGGCCGCAGGGTCTTTTGGGGTGTATCACCGGTGCTGTCGGAAAAAAGCCGCAACTACTGGGAAGCCCGCAACAGAGCTATCTTTCCCCGTTCCTTCCGGCCGGACCTGCACTGGAACATCAGCTTTGGCCGGCAGGTCCTGCAGTTCTGCAAAACCCATCACTTTGATCTCTACCTCATGCCCATCAAGGTCGATCTGGATACCTACCTGCAGGGCCTGTTCAGTTAAAAACTATCCAGTTCTCAAGGGCCTGCCGCAGGGCACTGCGGTCTATGCCCCAATTTTTACCAAAACGGCGCAATAAAAAGCGGGATAGTTCGATAAAGGCTTCAAAGGCATTACCCTGTTCCGGAATAAGCCGGGGAAGCAGGTCTTCAAAATGCCCCCGATTTACAATGAGCTCCCAGAAACGGGCAAAGTTCTTTACCTCATCCAGTTCCGATCGGGAAAAGCTCCCCGTTTCCAGCACTTCGTAGGGAGGCTGGTCCACATAGTGCATCCCAAAGGGCCCATCATGACGGGCAATGGGTGTGCCGGGGAGCTTTTTCAGAATCCCCAGCTGAATTTCACCGGGCCGAACCTGCCAGAGCTGGTTAAAACTCCTTGCAAAACTTTCCAGCGTTTCTCCCGGGAGACCTGCAATAAGGTCCGCATGAACAATCGCCTGGGTCTTTTCTCTCAGGAACCGTAAAGCTTCCTGTTCCTTTTCAGGATTGCTGGGCCGCCCAATTGTTCGAGCCACCTCAGGAGTAAAGGTTTGAATACCCACCTCAAGCCGCAGGGTACCCGCTGGGAACTGCTCTAAAAGGGTCCTCAAACGGTCAGGAAACCGGGAGGGGACCATTTCAAAATGCACATATCCCGGCGGTTTTATTCGTTCAAGGAAAAAACGAAGAATCTGCTCTGCCCGCTCATAGTCGAGGTTAAAGGTCCGGTCAAGGAATTTAAAAGACCGCCCCCCCCCGAGCAAGAAGTTCTTCCATATCAGATAAAAAGTCACCCAGGGGAAATTCCCGTACACGCCGGTCCAGAGAGCTCAGGCAAAATTCACAGCCAAAGGGACAGCCCCGAGAGGCTTCTACATAGATGAGTTTTCTCGAGATATCCTCATCGGTATAGAGGTGATAAGCTGTCTTTATGTCCGACAAAACTACAGGCTTTGCGATAATCCATTTCCCTTCTATGACACCATAGGGTTCGAGGGCATCGAGCGGCCTTCCAAGCAGGAGGTGCTCACAGAGCAGTCGAAACACCGCTTCTCCCTCTCCGCGGACAATCCAGTCAGCTTTGCGCACCAGCGGCGCATCTTCCGGCAGATAGGAAACTTCTGGACCGCCCAGGACCACCACCGGCTTCGTCCAGCCCGGTCCTCCCCGGGTCCTTGCCCCAGACCAGTAGGTTTCCAGCTCTTCGAGCAACGCAAGTGTCGCCTCATGGTTCCAGATAGAAACAGAGAGGGCAAGGACCCGGGGCGCCGCCTCAACAAGAGGGGCGACCTTTTCTTCCAAAGGCTGCCGCAGGGCAAATTCGAAGATCCGGCTCCGTTCAGCCAAGGGGCCCAAATTCGCCTGTAACAGGCGCAATGCGAGAGATGGATGTATCCACTTCGCATTGATGGTTGCAAGAACAATATCGGCCATACAAGACATCAGCGGGGAAAACTGGAAGCCCCAAAGAGATTCAGCGTACCGGTACGCCATTCATCATAGGCTTCCATCACCAGCCGTTCCACATCCTGCCAGGTATCGGCCCGAGGACCCGGAAGTTGCAGATTGGTAGAATTGGAAAACACAATAGTGCGGCATCCCTGTTCCCGCAGGCGCTCCACATTGCTTGGGGAATCATCAATATAGACATGGGCTCCGACGGCTCCCTTATCCTTCATGAAGCAGAGATCCCAGTAGGGGATATCATGGGCGTCGAGCCACTCCACGGTCTGAGTAATGGAGGTTTTATGAAAATATTTTAAAAAAAGCCGGTGGGTGATAATCCGAATCCGGATACCCCGAACTGAAAGCTTCCTGAGGGTCGCCGGGGCATCCTTTATGGGCTTCATCACCCGAAAGAGGTCCCGCTGGGTAACGGCAAAGCGGTGCAGCCGGTCATATCCCCCGTACTCATCAATACCCCATTCATGAAGCCCGAAGGAAACCTCTTTTTTAAGACTTTCAAGGGGCCGGTCGAGCCATTCGGCGGCTATTTCCCGCATGGCACCATAAAAATCTCCGACCACGCCGTCTAGGTCTACGCCAAGGATAAAACTACTCTCATCCATTATTGATTTATCTCCAGTTAGTTAGTCCCCGGTTCACCCTGCTGTTGAGATGCACCTTGGCTCGTTTCTTCTTGCTTTTGCGATACAAGCAGGTCATATTCTTCTTCAAGTTTTTTCCGATCCAGATATTCCTTTTGTTTCAGCATCGCTGCAGGAACCCCATAGGCTTCTTCTAGATGGGACGGAGTCAAGAGTTCCGCAGGACTTCCCATATCAATTGACCGGTCTTTTTTAAAGAGGAGCACCGTTTCGGCATACTTCTTGGTGAGATCCAGTTCATGGAGGGACACATAGATGGTCACCCCCGTAGCTTTCTGATAGGATCGGAAAAAGTCGAGGGCCGCTTCCTTTTGCCGATCTTCCATTGCAAACACAGGCTCATCCATAAAAAGTGACCGGGATCCGTAAAGTGCAGAAAAGGCAAGAAGGGTCCGCTGCATTTCACCCTTGGAAAGCCGGGCCAGGGGCCGAGTAAGAAGCCCTGTCAACTCAAAGACCGAGAGTACCTCTTTGTAAAAGTCGTCCCCTTTCAGGGCATGAAAACCGCCAGCATAGATCTGCTCAAGGAGCTGTCCCAGAGGATCTTCGGTTTCGAATTCCATATTTTGATATATGAACGATGCATAGGCATTCCGTTCATCCTCGCTGACAAAAAGCCGGGTATCTCGCCCCAGTAAGCTTATGGTTCCTTCCTGAGGGAGCAGCCGCCCTGCTGCAAGAAGCATCAGGGTTGATTTACCAGCCCCATTAGGCCCTACGAGGCTCACAAAGCCCGAGGGTAAGGTTGCTGAAAAGCCGGAAAATATCGGTTCAGCCGATTCCGGGTACTGGAATCGCACCTGGTGAAACACAGAAAATCCATTACTCATAACAATATTCTAGCATGAAGGACCTTCTTATCCTATACTTTTATAAAGAAGGGTAAGGATGATGAAACACTTCATGTTAAGACTGATGACAGTCCTATGTATGACATTTTTAACGAGCTGTATTCAGCCTTCGATACAAGTCGCCCTCCTTACGAAGCTCGATGCCGGTTCTATCATTGGAACCAGCGAAATCGCTGCAGTAAAAGAGTTTGAGAGGACCCATCCCAATAGCCGTATACAGATTATCCCCTTCGATGATGGATGGGATCCGGAACGGACAAAACAGGCCTATAAAGAAGTTCAAAACATGAATATCCAGTTCCTAATAACCAGTCACACCTCAACCTGTGCCATAGAGATCGCCAAAGATATCAATCTAGATAAACGACTTACCATTATCGCCGGAGCGACCACCACAGTTTTAAGCGATAAGGATGATTATATCCTGCGCATCATTCCCGATTTGAACCAAGAACAGGCTGTGATTGCTCAAAAAATAAGCTCATTACAACCAAAAAAACTACTCATCATTCGGGATCTTTCTAATTCCGGGTATACCATACCCGCACAGGAAGCCTTTTTAACAGAATTGAACCGTGTATCGCCAAACATAACAGTTCGCACCTTTGACTTCGACGCAAACCAGTTCAATATAGAGGAGCTGGATCCTGTACTACAGGCTGAGATTTTTAATGTCCTGTACCTGCTTATTGGGGGTTATAAAAATATTGCAGGCAACATTGCCCAATATAGTTATCAATTCCAGCCTCAAAGTACCATTGTCTTTACTCCCTGGATGCACAATAGAGAGCTAGTGAATTCCGCTGGGCCTGCAATCAACCATGCTCTGCTTCCCTCGCTTTTTCCTTCTCGAAAAATAGATCCTAAAATAGAAGCATACATGTCCGCACTTGAAACCAATTTTCATGTAAGTCCGACTATTATTAGCCTCAAAGTTTACCAGGCTCTCGAACTTCTCGATCAAGCATTTAAAGCCAAAGCGGTGACACCCGATCAGGCAAAAAAATGGCTTCTTTCCAAAAAAATTTTATCAACCCGACTGGGGACTATCACCTTTAATGCTTTCGGTGAAACAATAGAAGATTATTACTTTATCACCGATATTTCAGGAGAATTTCATTGATGAAAAAGCCCCAGAGTCTCCGATTTTATCTAGTAACACTCGAAATAATAACTATTTTCCTGGGGATACTGTTTATCTTTGGTTCCTTTAATTTTATACAATTAAAAATCTCTCAGGATTTTTCACAACGGAGAA
This sequence comes from Gracilinema caldarium DSM 7334, assembly GCF_000219725.1. Taxonomy (GTDB): domain Bacteria; phylum Spirochaetota; class Spirochaetia; order Treponematales; family Breznakiellaceae; genus Gracilinema; species Gracilinema caldarium. The sequence goes on from NC_015732.1 coordinate 3,202,904, forward strand.
AAGCAGAACTATCGGCCATAGAAATGCTCTTTTATTCAAAATTACAACAGGCAGTTACTACTCTTGAATCTTTGGCTGCTTCCGACACCTTATTGGGGGCACAATTTATTAGTGAATTTTCAGATATGTATATTATTTCGGATAATACAATTACCCACATACTTAAAAAAAGTCCCCAATCAGCCCTGTTCACCGGCTTTCAATTTTCACAAAATCTTACTTCGTTTTTTTCTTATCATTTTTTTACTACTGTACGAAAATCCAAGGTGTTCTATGCTCCAGAAGACGAGAAACCAAGCATTTATCTTTCAATCCCTATACATCAGGATTTACTGGTAGGACGCCTTAAAATTGATTCGATCAATAACGATATAGCCCGGCTTGTTCAGTTCGATGGATCTATTGTGGTGATAACCAATTCAGACGGTATACCTTTTTCAAGCATAGGTGGAAATTTACCTAGTCTCATTCTAAATCAGCCTAATGGTTCTGCACTCACTATAAATCAAAAACAATTTGTTTTAAATCGAATTTCAAGTGTCTGGCTTTCTACAGATATTGTATTACTTACTCCAACCAATCAACTCCAATACTTTTTTTCTCAAATTCAAATCCTCACTTTATTTACTTTAACAGCAATTATTGGTCTCCTCTTCTTAAGATTTTTCTTACTACATTGGTTACTTATCAAGCCAATCGAACAATTTATTAAAGCATTAAATCAATGGGAAAGTTCCCATAATCTTCCGGAAGTACCTGTAAGTATTCAGGGAGTAACAGAAATACAACTCTTGGCAAAAACTTTTTATAATAAAGCACAGGAAATAACCAAAATGAATGAAAAACTTGAAAAGCAGGTACATGATATGGGCGAGCAACTTGCAACTGCATTGGATAAGGTTTTGGTTTCAGAAAAGCTCGCTGTTCTTGGAAATCTTACCGCAGGACTGGCCCATGAATTAAATACGCCTTTAGGAGCTATAATATCTACTGCAGAAACTATAAAAAATGCGATTTCTAGAATAAAACAGGATCTTTGTAATCTTTTAACTAAAAACGATCCTGAGGAAAATAATTTTTTTATTCAATTATTAGATGCTTCTGGAAAAACCAAAGCAAGTCTTCGCGAGCGAATGACCTTTATCAACACTATTGAATTAAAACCAATATCAAATGCAGAAGAAATTGCTGATGATCTTATTGATATGGAAATATCTCTGAAGGATCAGAAACTAACACAAAAAATATTAACGCTTAAACAAGCACCAAATATTATTAAAACAGCCTATTATTTTAATATTTTAGAAAAGGACAATGCTATTATTCAGAATGCGGCTGAACGGGCATCTTTGACCCTTAAGGCTCTAAAACAATGGACCTATGAAGAAAAGGGGTATGCTGTTCCAGTATGTATTAAAAATGAAATGGAAACCATCCTTACCATGTACTATAACCATACAAAATATACTATTCAGATAATACGTAATTTTCTCGATGAAGGATGGGTTTTAGCAAACCCAGAACGACTAAATGCCGTATGGGTAAACCTCATCAACAATGCCCTGCAAGCCATGGAACAGGGTGGAACTTTAACGATACAAATCAAAAAACTACATCATGAAAGTGATATAATTCAGGTTCAAGTAACCGATACTGGTATAGGGATTCCTGAAGAGAATAAACCTAAAATTTTTACTCCTTTCTTCACGACAAAACCTCGAGGTACCGGAACTGGGATTGGTCTAGATCTCAGCAAGCGAATTATTGAAGGATTTTCCGGAACCATATCCTTTACCAGTGAGCCTGGACATACTACTTTTACGGTAACCTTACCTGCTTACATAACTGAATAGGTAGTTTTATTTAAATCGGTAACATATCTATATCCATTTAGACATGAGAATAACCGTTGTTCGTTCATGAACATAATAATCTTTTTGGGATGAGATTGCCTGTTCAAGCCCGGGATGTACTATATCTTCTGGAGATGGGCGACTTGTGTCCACCACTCGGAACCATTTTTTCCCCTTGGGGGCTTCTGCAATAGTAAAGAGACAGCCTTCTTTGCTCGCATTGAACATGATATAAAAATCATTATCATCTCGATCGGCAAAGGTGTCCGCTTTACTACCATCTAGCCGATATGCTAAACGTTTATCAATCTTTGCCCAATCGGGGCTATTACCATGTTCATCGAACCAAGTAATATCAGGGATAGCATTATAATCACCATCTTTGCCAGTAAAAAACTCAGGACGTAAAAATGCCGGGTGTTTTATTCTGAATGCAAGCATTTCCTTCACAAAGCGGAAAAAATCCCGATTTTTATCGAGCAGTTTCCAATCATACCAGGAAATCTCATTGTCCTGACAGTAGGCATTGTTATTTCCCCGTTGGGTCCGACCTATTTCATCACCTCCTAAAAGCATCGGAGTACCCAACGAAATCATAAGGGTAGTTATAAAGTTACGCATCTGCCTAAAGCGGATTGTTTCAATAGCTGGATTTTCTGTAGGTCCCTCAAAACCATAGTTGCAACTGAAATTTGCCCCATGACCATCCCGGTTTTCTTCTCCATTTTCTTCGTTATGCTTTTCTGCATAGGACACCAAATCTCGAAGAGTAAATCCATCATGACTTGTCACAAAATTGATAGAATGGAAGGGTTTTCTACCATCCCGGAGATAAAGATCCGAACTACCGGAAAGCCGGGTCGCAAAATGCCTGGCCTCGTAAGCATCACCCCGCCAGAATTTTCGTACATCATCTCGGTACCGATCATTCCATTCTGCCCAGCGGCCTCCAGGAAACCATCCTACCTGGTATGCACCTCCTGCATCCCAGGCTTCTGCTATAATTTTTGTATTTCGGAGGACAGGATCCTCTGCAATCCGTTCAAGCATGGGTGGGTTCTCCATAAGATGTCCCTGCTGGTTTCTACCTAATATGGAACCAAGATCAAAGCGGAATCCATCTACATGCATTTCAATTACCCAATAACGCAGACAATCTAAAATAAAGGTACGTACCACCGGGTGATTACAGTTTAAGGTATTACCACAACCGGAGTAGTTTTTATAATATCGTTTATTTTCATCAAGCATGTAATAGATCGTATTGTCGATCCCCCGAAATGAAAAGGTTGGCCCCAGTTCATTTCCTTCGGCAGTATGATTAAAGACTATATCAAGAATAACCTCGATACCTGCCCGATGTAAGGCCTTTACCATTTCTTTAAATTCTCGAACCTGCGCACCAGGAGTCCGGTCGGCAGAATAGGATCCTTTCGGAGCAAAAAAGGCCACCGTAGAATAACCCCAATAATTTTTTAATGGTTCCCCAGTCCGAGGATTTATTCGGGGGATTTCTTGCTCATTGAATTCCTGAATTGGCATAAGTTCAAGACTGGTTATCCAAAGTTCCTTAAAATAGGGTATTTTTTCTATGACACCCCGATACGTTCCTGGGTGCTCCACTCCAGAACTTGGATGCATGGTAAGTCCCTTTACATGGGTTTCATATAACACGCTAAACCTTAAGGGATAGTTAAGGGGCTTATCCCCTTCCCAGTTAAAAGTATCATCGATAACAATACATTTCGGCTGGTAAGGTGCATCATCTTCATACGAAAAGGAGAGGTCAGCATCGGGCATATTAGGGTTATAGCCCATACATTTTGTCAGATCCCAATTTGATAAATCCGTTAATGCCTTTGCGTAAGGATCGATAAGCGTTTTATTCGAATTAAAACGAAAGCCCTTTTCTGGTAAGTAAGGGCCATCAACTCGATAGAGATATAAAGCTCCTGCTGCAAGTCCCCGTACATGACAGTGCCAGATGTCACCGGTCCGATTTTTATGGGGGTCCAGAATAATTTCTTCTATAGGCTCAGTAGTATCTGGATCTTCAAAAAGTACTAAGGATACAGCAGTAGCATGTCGAGAAAAAAGAGAAAAATTAACCCCTGTACTGGTAATTTCTGTACCCAGGGGTAGGGGTTTACCGTTTTCTATGCTATATTGGAGTTTAGCCATACTTCTATAATAACATATTTATGATGGTTTGTTACATATTACGTTATAATTAAGAGGGGTTCTGAGCATGTTTCGAGTACCAGTTATTACCAAAGATATTGAACTGATAGAACAAATCCAATCAGCTGCTTATACCTTACAAACAAATCTGCAGCCCGTGTTTATCTCTGGTGTAGAACCTGTACTCGAATATTTAAAATATGAACTACCTGAACTGAAAATTCTTGATTTTTGTGGGGAAGGGCCATGTAAAGATGCGGCTATCGCAATACTCGAAGCAATTAAAGAAGACCCTTGGCTTCACTACGGCGGACTCATTGTTATTCATACTATAGAAAATGATAAAGAATTAGCTGAACATCTTCATGAATCAAATATTATTGCGGTTATTCACAAAAGTGAATTTAGAAACAACTGTGAGCGACTCCTTCGTATCCTTGCCCATAACAAACAATTCCTCTTTCAACGGGGTATGCAACAACATTTGCTGAGAACTATTTCTGGGACTTTTATTATTGATAATGATCCCCTGGATATTGTGGTATACACCAATTTGGTTACGAATTATCTATATAACGCAAACCTAGTAAACCGGGATGACCGGGAAAAACTCCATGTAGCATTACAAGAGCTTTTAGTAAATGCTATTGAACATGGTAATTGTAAAATTAGCTTTGACGAAAAGTCAGCTTGGCTAGAAAAAGGCAAGAATGCCATGGAGCTTATCCGAGAAAAAAACAAGGACCCAAATATTTCTGCAAAAAAGGTTCGTCTTTCATATACGATCCGCCCTGACAAATCTACCTTTACAATAACCGATGACGGCGATGGTTTTGATTGGCGAAGTAGAATGAATGCAAAACCAACTCTTGGGCTTCATGGTATGGGAATTCGAATGGCTGGTGTCTATGTGCAGGATTTGTCTTATAATGATAAAGGGAACGAGGTGCGTTTTTCGATTAATCATCAAAAAGATGCAAGCAATATGGTTCCTCGTATATTTAGCGATCAGGAGGAAGTCCATTTTAAAGTCAAGGAAATTGTTGTTCGGGAAGGAGATACTTCGGACTACCTGTACTATATTGTTTCAGGCAGGTATCTTGTTTTCTCTGGAAACCGCTGTGTTTCTTATTTAACTCCCGATGATATGTTTATCGGGGAAATGTCCTTTTTACTTTCAAACCAGAGGACTGCTACAGTTGTTGCTAAGGATGGAGGAACCTGCATTAAAGTGTCGAAACAGGACTTCGTGGACCTTATAAAGCGAAATCCCCACTATGGTATCTTCCTGGCACGACTCCTTGCCCAACGGCTTACCCGACTGAACGCACGAACGGTAAAACTGAATGCAGAATATATGAAAGTAAAAGAGGAACTAAAACAGTTAAAAGCCCTTTCAGCTACTGAGAAGACTCAAGAACCGGTTGGATCATACGGGCCTGACGAAATTGGTTAATAAAGCGACTGCGATTTAGATTTTCTGCCCCCAATCGTTCCTTATATTCAAGGGGCATCCCAAAATCCCAGAATATATATCCCATTTTTTCAAGATACTGGGCAGTCAGAATCATTTGTACAGTACCAGCACAGTTTTCCCAATAAAAACCGGAATAGCTTGTATACACCCCACCACAAAACACCCCAAATTCCCCTGCTACTAATCTTGAATCTCGATATAAACCAAAGGCAGAACAGAAGGGCACCCTTGGCATGTAAATAGCCTGTTCAGAAAGGGATGGATTCCATTCCAAATAATTTAATACTTCCTGTAAAGGTGGTGTCAACCAATCTTCACCGTGAGACTCAACACAGGCTTTTATAATTGGTTGCAAAGCATCAAAGGGTTTTAAGGTGTACCGGCTAAGCCTGCTTTTTACCGATTTAGGAATATGCAGGTTATTAAAAAGGAGCACACAACGTTCAAGATGTAATTTCGGTATTAGAAGGCTTGTTTCCTTATTCTGAATGGACATAATCAGAAAACCAGCCCACATAAGCTGCTGTAAAAATTGCATATCAAATGATTGGACGAGGCAAAATTCATTTGGATAATCTTGCTGTATAAGAGTATCGACTACCTGATCACAATCCATCCCTGGCTCAAGATAAAGCATACCTATTTCTTAGAAAAAATCTCCCTTATTGAGTTAAAGATACTACGTTTTGCTCCTTCTTTTTCAAGCCGGCCAGTAAACTGGTCCACATCGAACTCAGTTCCCGAAACAAGGGCGATATCTTTTTCCTGAAAGCGGTACTCAGGGGTAAACAAAGTATACTCTGTTTCAGATGACCGGACTGATATAAGATTAAGACCAAATTTCTTACGCAGATCCAATTCTAATACAGTCTTACCTATAAAAGAATCAGGTATTTCTATTTCCGCTATCACCAGGTTCCCGCCAACGGGAAGGTAGTTTAAAACCAGGTTAGAAACAATCTGGGGTACAATCCTTTTTGCGGCCTCCCGATTTGGAAACACTACTTTTGTAGCACCCACTATACCAAGAATTTCACCATGCGCATCGGTTTCTGCCTTAGCGATGATGGTTCCAATCTCCAATTTTTTACAATAGCTTGCAGCCAAAATTGAGGCTTCGATATTTTTACCCATATCGATAATCACTGCATCAATATGTTTTGGAAGCGTCTTTTCTAGAGCTTCCTGGTTAATAACATCCATACCGATGGCTGCAGACACCGTATCCCGATACCGGTCAAGTACTTCCCGATCTTTATCTATGAGAAGGATATCTACATCCATTTCTAATAATTCATCTAAAACAGCTTGTCCAAAATAACTTAAACCTAAAATTGCAACCTGTTTCATTGTTTACCCCACTATCTATCCCAATAAGACCGATCCTTCCGGATAGGTGATATCATAGTTTTTAGCCCGTATCAGAGAAAAAGAAAGCGCTACGAGTCCTATTCTGCCAGCAAACATAATACCGATAATCACCATTTTACCTGCCACAGAAAGCTGGGGCGTTAAACCAAGGCTGAGTCCTACAGTACCAAACGCAGACACCACTTCAAACACAATAGCGTCAAAGGCCACACCCCGGTGACCTTCGATAAGGCTCAAGGCCAGAGCACCCAACAGCAAGAGACTCAGGGCCTTTAAAAAATAAACCGTCGCTCTGTTTAACGTATAACTTGTAATACGGTGCTTACCGATACGAATATCCCCTGCAGGATCAGGATATCGAATCATCAATATAATGATGATAAAAATTGTAGTTACCTTAATTCCTCCAGCAATTGATCCAGGGCCAGCACCAATAAGCATATAGAGAATGGTAAATACTTTCGATGGTTGGCTTAATGCATATTGGGGAATCGTATCAAAACCAGCAGTTCGAGGCGTTACTGATTGAAATAACGCGTTCATAATACGATCACGCAAAGAGAAATCAGACAAAGTTCCTTTACTTTCAAAAAAAAAGAATATTAAAAATCCAAATAGTATTAAACCAGCAGTCATTCCCAATACCACCCGGGAATGATAATTTAAATATCTACGTTTTCGGGTAATACGCTGATAAACATCCTGTAAAACAATAAATCCCAGACCACCAGAAATAATAAGCAACATAATGATTGTTAAAATAGCAGGATTTTTAGAAAAACCTTCAAGGCTATCCGAAAAAAGAGAAAACCCAGCATTACAAAAAGCAGAAACAGCATGAAATACCCCATAATAACCATAGTTTAAAACACCTGCTTGCATAAAAAACCAAGCAAGCAATAAAGCACCAATCGCTTCTATACCCAGGGTGGTTACCACAATAGTGCTAATAATTTTTTTTGGATCATACTCGACCCCATCAACATAAAAACTGCGAATGGTCGATATACGCCGGAAAGGGATACGGCCTCCTGGCAAAATGAGCAGCAGTGATGTAAAGCTAATAATGCCAAGCCCACCTAACTGGATAAGAAGCAGTAGTACGGTTTGGCCAAAGAGACTGAAGGTGGCCATATCTACTGTGGTAAGACCGGTTACACAGACCGCAGAGGTGGCCATAAAAAGGGCATCAATGTAGGAAATATGGGTTGCATTACCCGGGTATCCAGCCTGTGATAGGGGTAATACCAACAGTATACTTCCAACACTGATCAGTGTTATAAAAAGGGCAACCAGATACCAAGAGTCGGAACGAAACCGGGGCCGCATAGTAAAACTATATGCAAATTTTATCGGAGCGTCTATAATAAAAACAACACGGAGGATACCATGAAAGACATTGAACGAGTATTGGTTGTTGGGTCTGGTGCGGTTGGTACCGCTATTGCTTCAATCATTTCAGAACATATACCGGGTTCAGTCTCCGTACTTGCCGATGGAGAACGCTTTGAACGGTATAACCGGGACGGTTTTATCGTAAACGGGAAAACCTACCATTTCCCCGTGATATCCCCCGTTTCAACCCACAGCCACTATGATCTTATTATTGTAGCGGTGAAACATCATCATCTTCCAGAAGCTATCGAACAAATGAAAGCCCATGTAGGGGACAATACTAGTATTCTTTCGTTGATGAACGGTATTTCCAGCGAAGAACAGTTGGGAGCCCGATTTGGCGCCGGGCCCGGTGCGCCCGATGGCGTCCGGCTTCCCCCTTATGCTATGATTTTAGGGATTGATGCGGTTCGAATCGGCAATGAAACCCGTTTTGCCTCTACAGGAAAAATATTTTTTGGTGAAGCTACTAACAATACATCGGCCTTAAGTCCCCGGATCCAGCGGATTGCCGCCTTTTTTGAAAAAGCCTGCGTTCCCTATGAAATTCCAGAAAACATGCTTCGAGCGCTCTGGTTTAAATTTATGATCAATGTGGGCATTAATCAGGCCTCAGCTATACTCCGTGCACCCTACCGGCTGTTTCAGACCAACACTAACGCCAAGGCTGTTATGGAAACCCTTCAGCGGGAGGTTATTGCTCTCTCCCAGGCCATGGGCATTAACTTGAACGAACAGGACCTCGTAAATTGGGAAAAGACCCTGGCAGGACTGCATCCAGACAATCTGACTTCCATGTGCCAGGATGTGCTGGCAAACCGTAAAACAGAAGTTGAGATGTTTGCCGGAACAGTGGTCCACCTGGGTAAGCAATATCAGGTTCCTACACCAGCGAACGAACTGGTCTTTAACCTTATCAAAGCAATCGAAGCCTCGTACAACCCGACGGTTATCCCTTAACCGCACCCATGGTGAGGCCCCGGACCACATATTTCTGAAACAGCATGGTCAGAATAATTGCCGGGGCAATGATCACCACCGTTGCGGCCATCACAGCCCCCCAATCGACTTCTGCATAGGAAACAAAATTGTAAACTGCAATGGGGAGCGTTTTTGTTTTTTCCATGCTGAGCACCTGGGAAAACATAAAATTGTTCCAGGAAAAAAGAAATGCCAGGGTTGTAGAAGTTACAATGCCCGGTGTAGAAACAGGAAGCACAATTTCTAAAAACGTTCGTTGATGGGTTGCACCATCAACCCGGGCAGATTCTTCTATTTCCAGAGGTACCGAAGCAAAAAAACTCGTCATTATCCAGACTACAATGGGTAAACTTATAAGCATGTGACTTAAAATAAGAGCAACATAGGTATCTACTAGCATTAAACGGGAAAACAATAAATACCAGGGTAAGAGCAGGGCAATACCCGGCATGAGACGGGCTACCAGAATGAGAAGTCCGAGTTTTTCTTGTTTATATCGGGCAATAGAATAAGCCGCAGGAAGTCCCAAAATGAGAGAAAAAACAACAGCAGTTACACCAACAACGGTCGAATTATAAAAAAATTGAATAAAATTCTGTTCGGTAAATACCCTGCTGTAATTTTGTAACGTAGGTGTAAAGATCCATTTTGGAGGATAGGCCGTTATATCAACCTGTGTTTTTATTGATGAAATGAATATCCAAATAAGTGGAAACAGAACAGGAACAACAATACATAATATGAGAATGAAAAATAAAAGTTTACCTGCAAATCGTTTTGCTGTCATTCCCTATTCCTCCAGTTTCTGCCGCAGACGGGCTACCAGATAACTCATAATCATAACCACCACAAAGAGGAAGAATAACACTACTGAAGCATGTCCAAGACGGAAATAGTTAAAGGATAAATTATATGCGTATATATTTAATGTTTCTGATGCAAAACCAGGGCCACCGTTAGTCATGGAATAAATAATATCGTAAGTTTTCAGTGCATCGATAGAACGAAGCACCACAGCAGTCAGAACTACTGGAGCTACCATCGGAAGGGTAATCTTCCAGAAGATTTGAATACTATTTGCTCCGTCTACCCTAGCTGATTCATAGGGTTCAACAGAAAGTCCCGCGAGCCCTGCAAGCATGATAAGGGCCATCATGGGGGTCCATTGCCAAATATCAACAATAACTAACGAAGGTATTACAAGCTGTTTGTCAGCGATCCATTTCAGAGGACTTAAACCGGCACTCCTTAAAACCCAGTTAGCCAATCCAATAGTGGGTTCATAGAACAGGGTCCAGGCAATACCAATGGCTACAGGTGTAGAAACCATCGGAAGTAAAAGACTCATTTTAACCAGGTTTTTCCCTAGAAATTCTCTATTTAATATGAGGGCCCAAATCATTCCCAGTATCGTTTCAACACTCACTGCAAAAGCGGTAAAATAAAAAGTACGTCCCAGAGCAGCCCAAAAACGTGGTTCTTGCAAAATAGAAAGATAGGTTTTTAAACCGACAAATCGAGGGGGTAAACCAGAGGTTAAATTCCAGTTAGAAAAACTGATGGTAAAGGTGTAAAAAACAGGAAATACCATCATGAGGGCAACAAACAATACTGCCGGCAAAGGAAATAAAACCTTAATATGTCGATCTATAAAAGAACTCTCTAACATCACCTCTCCTTAAAAACACAACGGGGGTTTATAATATTACACTATAAGCCCCCATTCATCTCATTTATTATCTATTTACCTAACTCACCCGCCGCATCCAATAATTCATTTACTTTCTTTGCAGCATTTTTAGCTGCAGTAGCTATATCTCCGGTCCCACCTGTTTCAATAGCTAGAACAATGACATCGCCAATGGCATCACGGGCTTCGCCAACAGCAGTCATGAGCGGTCTATCATAGGGTGTACCAATGGGGCCCATTTTAACTGCAGTTGTAGCCAGTTGCTGATCAAATTTAGCGAGAATATTAGCATCGGTCCAAACAGAATTCCGAGCCATGGTAATACCCTTATCTATCATTGCCTTAATCGCAAGCTCTTTGCTGGTAGCCCACATGAGGAAGTCATAGGCTAGATCTTTATTTTTTGACTGTTTAGAAACAGCCATTCCCCAGGAAACAACAATAAAGGGATGATTCCCCTTTGGACCTGCTGGCATCAACGCTACACCAACCTTATCTGCAACCTGGGATTTTGTCGGATCTTTAAGGTTCCCCAGGAATACACTCGCATCGGTCCACATGGCAACCTGACCAGCCTGGAACAGAGCCTGTCCCTGAGCCCAGCTCATATTAGTAACACCCGGAGGCCCATATTCTTTGAGCATTTTGCCGTAAAATTTAAATGCTTCTATTGCTTCAGGGCTGTCAATCACTGCTTTTCCATTTTTTAAGAAATCACCACCGAAGTTATAAAGATATGTAGAGAATTGAGTAACCGCCGCACCACGCTGACCACGAGAAACGATACCGTAAATATTTTTATCTGGATTATGAAGTTTCTTCGCTGCTGCTAGCAGTTCATCAAAAGTTGTTGGCGGTTTCAAACCAGCCTGATTGAATAAGTCGGTCCGATAATAAAGGACTTGCCACTCAGTGACCAGCGGGATAGTATAAACTGACTTTGCATAGGTAACCGCATCTACAGCACTCTTGGAATAGTCGGCAAAATTATAATTAGCTGGTGTTTTTTTTGCATTATTGATGTAAGGCGTCAGATTTTCGTACCATCCATTTCTGTAGAATAATTTGCCTTCCTGCAGAGGACGGGTCATGAAAACATCTACTGTGGAGGACCTGGTTGCAAATTCGGTGGTAAGCTTCTGGGTAAGTTGATTCTCATCATAGCTTTCCACATTCACTTTAACACCTGTTTTTGCTTCATATTCTGCAATCAAAGGTTTTAAAGTTTCCGCATAGGGATGATTCGCCAGCAAAACCCGGATTGCCTTGGTCTGTGCGGTGACGCCAAAGACGACTCCTATCGTCATAATTAGAATGATTAGTCTTCGTTTCATAGAGCCTCCTTTCTCAAAATTGAGCTTAATACAATTATTAATCGATTTTATTGAACCGTCAATAAAATATTGAAATAAAATTTTATTGTATGAAACTATTTTTCATGCTATGATATACTTATGCTTCATAGTAGCTGTATTATTAAAATCCACGAAGCCCGTTCTTCTTATAGTGCCAAAGAGACGATAATCGCAGACTATATCCTGCAACATCCCCAATCTTCGGTTTATCCCACTATTGAAGAATTGGCTGAACAAATTGGGGTTTCTGAGGCAACTCTGTTTCGCTTTGTAAAAAAATTAGGTTATTCAGGATACCAACAATTCAGAATTGCTCTTGCCACCGACATCGCCAGCCCCCAGCAACGAGTTTATGAAACAGCTCTAGAAAACAATCATGGTTCAACGGTATCCTTGGTTTTCAAAACCAATATAACCGCACTGGAAGAAACCCAAAAACATTTAAACCCGGATCAGATTGAACAAATTGCCCGCTTATGCATTACTAGCAGAGGACTCTACTTTTTTGGTCTCGGAGGTTCATCAATTGTTGCTCTCGATGCATACCATAAATTAGTACGAACCGGTCTCACTTGCTGTGCCCCTATGGATTTTCATATGCAATTGATGCAGGTATCACAGCTTACATCTAAAGATACGGCGTTCCTCATTTCTCACACTGGTGTAAATCGGGATGCCTTGCATCTTGCAGAAACAATTCAAGAACAGGGAGCTCATCTTATTGTCATTACCGATGCAAAACGATCTCCCTTGTTAAAACTGGCCCAATACAGTCTGTTTGCTTACTCACAAACCTCTCCCTATGTCTCTGAAGCTTTTTCGGCCAGAATCGTACAACTGGCCATCATCGATTGCTTGTATGTATCAATAATGAAACAGTTGGGTCAAAGAGGTTTTGAAAATCTTGAGCGGATGCGGGCAGTTATTGCCCAACGGAGAATTTAGACTAATCATAAATGATCAGAGGTACCTATGAAAGCCTTGCTATTAGATAATGTTAAGCACTTCAGTTATACAGATGTACCAGAACCATCGATTACTGAGCCAGACCACGTGTTGATACAAATAAAAGCAGCATCTATTTGTGGCAGTGATGTTCATGGAATAGATGGTTCAACAGGACGGCGTATTCCACCCATCATCATGGGCCACGAAGCATCCGGGATTATAAAAGCAACAGGGCCAGCAGTTCATCATTTTAGTCCTGGAGATCGGGTTACCTTCGATTCCACTATATATTGCGGCAATTGTTTTTATTGCCGTCGTGGAGAGGTAAATCTCTGTGATGATCGCCGGGTTATCGGGGTTTCCTGTAAGGAATATAAACAGGATGGAGCATTCGCAGAATACCTCGTTGTACCAGAACGAGTTCTCTATGCACTACCCGATGAGGTGGATTTTATTCATGGAGCACTTACTGAACCGGTAGCGGTTGTAGCCCATGCGTTACGTCTTGCCAGACTTAGTCCTGGCGACTCGGTTCTCATCGTAGGAACCGGTCTTATTGGGTTATTGCTCCTTCAACTTGTTCGGCTTCACACATCCGGTCAGATTATTGCTGTGGATATCGATGAAAAACGGCTTAAACTCGCAGAAAAATTAGGAGCCGATGCAGCTATTCTTGTTGGACCTGATGTTAGCTACCAGATACAATCCTTAACACATGGTCGTGGCGTTGATCAGGCTTTTGAAGTGGTTGGATCAGAAAAAACCGTTACTACTGCCATAGAAGGGCTTCGAAAAGGAGGGCATTTAACCTTAGTAGGCAATGTCAGTCCATCAATCAATCTCCCCCTCCAGGCTGTGGTAACCCGTCAACTTGATTTGCAAGGTTCCTGTGCTATTTCAGGAGAATATGAGTTTGCCCTCCAACTCATGGCTTCTCAAAAAATTAATGTAGATTCTATTATCAGTGCTGTAGCGCCCCTCAAGGATGGAGCTCTCTGGTTTGAAAGGCTCTATAATCGGGAACCAGGGTTATTAAAGGTTGTACTGGAGCTTTGAAATGAACAAAGTACGATTTGGTATCCTTACCTATGGAAAAGTTGCCCACCTCCACGCTCAGGCAATTCGGTCCAATCCAGAGCTTGAGCTTGTTGCAGTATGGGGCCGTGATCGACAAAAACGAGAACAATTTGCAGCAACCTATGGAATCCAAGCTTTCAATAGTATTTCAGAGATGATTCAAAGAGCTCACCTTGATGCAGTGCTAGTCGCATCACCTCATCCTCAGCACGTACAACATAGCCTGGAAGCCCTCGAAGCGGGAGCCCACGTTCTCATTGAAAAGCCGATGGCCCTTACAAAAACCGATTGCGATAGGGTTATTGAAACCGCCGAAAGATTTGGACTAAAGGTTGGAGTTATAAGCCAACGCCGCTGGTATCCAGCGGTACAACGAATTAGGGAAGCTATAAATGCAGGGAAAATAGGTACACCCATGATTGGCCAGGTGACCATGCTTGGCTGGCGCGATGAAGCTTATTATAAAAGTGATCCCTGGCGCGGTAGTTGGTCTAGAGAAGGTGGCGGAGTCCTCGTTAATCAGGCACCTCATCAATTAGACCTGCTGCAATGGTTTATGGGACCGGCAACGGAAGTTTTTGCCTATTGGGACAACATCAATCATCCATACATTGAAGTTGAAGATACAGCGTTGGCCCTCATCCGCTTTACTTCAGGAGGAATGGCTACAATTTTAGTGAGTAATTCTCAAAAACCCGGTATCTATGCCAAGGTCCATATACACGGCTCTTCAGGTGCCTCGGTCGGTGTTCAAACCGATGGTGGGGCTATGTTTGTAGCAGGGCTTTCAAAAATAACCGAAGCTCCCTTTAATGATATTTGGACCATACCAGGAGAAGAAGACAACCTGAAACTATGGAAAGCTCAGGATGCAGATTTCTTTGGTATTATTGATACAACACTCTATTTTCATGGGCTTCAAATTAAGGACTTCGCAGATGCCATAGTTCAAAATCGTCCACCCCTTGTAGATGGCAAAGAAGGTAGAAAAACAGTAGCCCTTATTGAAGCAATCTATCAATCCGGAAAGGAACGTCGACCAATTAGCCTATAATTATTGAAAGCTGCTGCTCATAATGCTATGCTGGAAGCATAATGGATTATAAAGACGTCCCTTCGGCACTGTTGCAGGGTGCTAGTCAAGTAATTAAAGGAAAGGAAACCTTCCTCGAATATCTCATTAGTGTACTGCTTGCTGGTGGTCATGTTCTTTTAGAAGACCTGCCAGGCCTCGGGAAAACAACGGTAGCAAAAACCATCTCCCGTTTAATCGCCGCTGAAAATGGGGGCTTTTTAGCCTTTAAACGTATTCAATTTACTCCCGACTTGTTACCTTATGATATAACCGGCGTTGATATTTTTGACCCGGACCTACATAGCTTTCGTTTTGTACCGGGACCAATTTTTGCAAATCTTATCCTAGCCGATGAAATAAACCGTACAACACCCAAGGTTCAATCGGCCCTCCTTGAGGTTATGGCAGAACTACAGGTTACAGTTGGTTCGGTCACCCGCCCGGTACCTGCTCCCTTTATGGTCATTGCAACACAGAATCCAGTAGAAAGCGAAGGCACCTTTCCCCTTCCCGCGGCTCAGCTCGACCGGTTCATGATGCGACTTTCCCTGGGATATCCCCCAAAAGAAGCGGAACTGGAAATTCTGGATACCAATCCGGCTGAGCTGGTATTAACCCACCTGGAGCCGATTATTTCGATACAAGATTTTCTCCAAGCTCGGGCTTTTGTTGACCAAGTATACTGCCACCCCGGACTTAAGGAAACGATAGTAGACCTGGTCAGGGCAACACGAAACCATAGTGACATACGGCTTGGTGCAAGTTCCCGTTCTGCCCTTCACCTCCTGAAAACAGCCAGAGCCTACGCCTTTGTGAAAGGCCGGGATTATGTGATAGATGAAGATATTATCAACTTAAGTTCCCTTGTCCTTGCTCATCGGATAAAAATGACAGATCCCCGTACTGATCCATCCCCCCTCCTCAGGAGGCTTGCCCTTGAAAACTGTAAAAAGCATGATTTCCAATAAAACTTCTCATATAGAGCTTACCATTACATCCTGGGCTGTCGCCATGATAATGCTTATAACGGGGCTATTTCTTAAAGAAAGTGTGCTTACCCTTATAGGGCTATTCTCATTGTTTGTATTAAGCTATGCGCTAATGAGTATCCTAGTGCTCACCCTACTCTCCAGGGAAGTAATAAAGGGGCTTTCTTATGTCATTATACCTGAAGATGCACCAGCTGGCGATCCTATCGAATTTATCCTTAGAATAATCTCAACTAATCTATCATTCTGTTTTAAGCTAGCAGGTGTTATTGCTTTTTGTGAAATCAGACTAAGCACCAGGGACAATAAAGCTATCGAAGCAATCTTACCTCTTTCATCTACAGTGATTCAAAAAGGTATCGATTCATTTCATATTACAACAAATCCTGCTTCTCGAGGTGTATACGTTCCTGAATATGCACAAGTTTCTCTCTATGATGTTTTTGGTTTTTATCATATTGCTATTCCTCTTATACACAAAACTACCGAAGAACTCATCCTGAGGCCAAAACCTGCACAGAATGGAACCCCGATCACTTTTCATTCGGGTGGTACAACTCATCGAGAAGAACAGACTTATCAGCGAACCGAAGAATTAACGGAACACCGCCCTTATGTTCCTGGGGATGATCCACGGCGTATTAACTGGAAACTATTTGGACATTCAGGAGACCTTTTCATCAGGCAGGGAGAACAGGAACCACCGCCTGTTGCAGAATATGTATTGGTACTAGATACTTCGATAGACTACACAATCTTTTCGCAGGAAGAGGGACGTCTTTTAGTTGATGGCATCTGTCAGGAAGCTTTGACCTTAGCCTTGGAGCTTTCACGCAAACGCTATGCTATTACCCTTTGTTACCCTGGGAGCGCGCTTCTCTCTGCAGATGAATCTACTATATCCAGATTATTAGCCTATCCAGTCGCAATTGATATCACTTTTGCTCAACCATTCCCTGTAATTCCACCTTCAACAAGCCTTCTTATTATATCAATTCCCCGTACCATACAACAAAACAGTACGCTACTCGATGAAATCCTTTCGAGACCTGCACAGGCTAAAAAAGTAACTTTTATAAATCCTACAAAACTACTCGCTACAAGCAAGTACCAGAACTATTATGAAGCCATCATTCGCTACTATGGACAGGTCCATGGAACATAAACGTCCGCCTTTGGTAAGTACCATTTTTTATGGACTTTCGATAGGGCTTATCCTGCTGCATATTCAGCAACTTACGATTCCCCTTGCGAACCTTACTTTTTTCATAAGTGCCTTAACACTTGGTTGTATCCTCAGCCTTTTCTGTCTACGGATACCGCAAAAAAACCACCGCTGGAAACTTCTCATATTGTTATCGTTTCCCTGGATTATAAAAAGCGCACTTGTAGGCATCAGCTTTTTTATTGCACCAATGGACGTCGGCTTTGACCGGCGGTTACTTTTCTTTGACCGTAATTTTCTCATCGTCCTGTTCCCCTGGTATTGGATTACCCTAAGCACCTATATGGCAGGAAGTTCCTATTCTGGTTTACATTGGAATAGAATTTTAAATGGTATTTTCCTTATATGCTTCTTTATCATTATAAAAAGCCGCCAGTTTATCTTGTATACCTGGCCCATGGAGCTGCTTGCAATTTTTGCACTGATCATGCTCCTCCAGTTTCTCGCTCTTATGCTGGCCCATCCATTACAAACCAGAGGTTTCAAGTATAATAGTATCGCCACATTAGTGGTTTTACTGGTTCTTGGACTTTTTTCTGTGGTTTTGTTACGGAAGCCCGCAGAAGAACAAGCAACCGAACAAGGCGGCGGTCTTATCAAACCGGACCTTTTCCGTTTTGACTTTTCCCAGTTTCTCCGTCTCGAAAGTGAAATATCCCTAAAGGAGGATATGGTCCTCATTGTCCATAAAGATCCTGAGGCTTCCTCTATTTTTATTCGTCGCTACATACTGTCCGGTTATGATACCAGAAAGGGGTTCTATCGGGCCCCTGAACTTGATGATGCAGAACATCCCCAGGAACTCCCCCCTGCGGAGCTTGAATTATTCATTCCCCAGTGGCAGGATCGGCGAACAACAGAGCAGGAATATTTCCTCGTCAACTTTGATCCATCAGCCTTTCTGGGGATGAATACCCCCCGGCTCATCAGCCCCCTTAAAACCTGGGACACCACCTCATTTTCATCGGCCTATCGGGTACTCAGTGAAACCAGTGAAGCTCTGCCCTTCGAACTCCTCGATGCGGTATCTGACAAGGATTATGCCCGCACCAAGATTGGTCTCACGGAACAGGAATACCAGTGGTATACCAACTATGGGAAGGACCAGCGGATCAAGGATCTGGGAGACCGTATTACCGAAGGTCTTGAGCTGTATTGGGAAAAAGTTCAGGCTATTTATGAATATTTAAAGAACGGCGAGTACCGCTACAGTCTTAAACCGGGACTTGCATCCGATGGGGACCAGCTCGGCAGGTTTCTTTTTGATACAAAACGAGGCTACTGTTCCTATTTTGCCTTTTCTATGGCGCTCCTCCTCCGTTCTCAGGGCATACCTGCCCGGGTGGCGGTGGGCTTTTTCATCGATCCCGATTCAGGGGCGTTTAACTACTATCCGATTCTTTCCAATATGGCCCACGCCTGGGTAGAAGTATACTATCCTAAGTATGGATGGATAGACTACGACCCTACCACCACTTTTCTTGCGGAAGGAGAGACCTTCCGTTTTTCCCAGGGAGCTCAACAACAGACCTTTGAGCGGCTCCTCGGTGAAATTCTGCAAAATCGGGACAAACTCGCAGTAATGAATAATGAAACAGTTACTCCAGCAGCACAGGGTTTCTCTGTAATTGTACGGAGTACAGGCCTCTGGCTTAAAGCGCATTGGCCCGGTTTCGTGTTCTTTTTCTATGTAATAACCATGATATGCCTTCGATACGGTTATTACTTGTTGTATTGGTACCATCTAACAATTTCAAGAAACTACCGGCATGCGGCACAGAAAGGCTTCTCCCACAGTCTCCGGATACTTCGCCTTGCGGGCATCTATCAACCCAAACTGAATCAAACCCAATCGTTACAGGAACAGGTTCAAATAATAGAACAAAACCAGGGACTCATCATTATCCCGCTTTTTAATATATACGAAGAAGCACGCTTTACTTTTCCCAGTCACTCCATCTCAGTGTCATCCATTCAGGAGAGCTATGCCCACTTTATAGGTTCCTATAAACAGCACATTCCTCTTACACGGCGAATCTTTGCCCAGGCTTTTCCTTTTATCACGATGGCACTTCCCCCAAAGCGTAACACCAACAGCATCTTTTTAATCATCCTTTTAACCGCAACCCTTTTCCTGGGCCGTTCAAGTCTTATTGCAGAAAGCTCTTCTGAATTGCTTCAGAATACTATGGCCCAGGAACTCCTACGCACAGCCCAGGAGTTACGCCAGGAAGAACGATGGGAACAGGCTATTGAACTGCTTCAAAAGGGAGAAAAGCTGTACCCATCAGACAGCCGTTTCCCTGCTGCATTGGGAGACATCTACCAAAACCGAGGACTCTACAGTCTTGCATGGAATGAATACCACCGTGCTGAAGCCCTCGACCAAAACAATAGAGAACTGTGGTATGAATTATCTATTGTAGCTGGTCGGCTTAATAAAAATGATGAATCTATCTGGTATCTGGAACGACTACTCTCAGAGGAGCCTAATAACAAGGATGCTATCGGAGACCTTGGCTGGATGTACTTTAAAACCCATCGTCTATCAGAAGGTGAAGAACTACTGCGAAAAGCCCTGGAACGACTCGGTCCCGATCAGGGACTGGAGATGACCCTGGCAACCATTTATTCCGATCAATACCGTTATGATGATGCAAAGCATTACTATATAAGCGCAATACAGCATGCGGAAAAAAGCGGCTTTAAACTTTTTCTCGCCGTAGCTTATTATAATCTTTCTATACTAGAATCCCGTTTTTATCGTTTCGCCGATGCCTTTAACAGCACTCACCATTCTCTGCAATATACAGAACGAGCTTCAGGGCATCTGGCTCGGGGTGAATTATTCCAGCGTAGACTCGATTTCTCTAAAGCTCATGGTGAATACACAGCCGCCTATGAGCTCGATACATCACCCCTGTCAAAAATTAACATAGCCCAGCTGTACCAACAGACCGGAAATCTCAAGGAAGCAAAAACCTATGCAGAAAACACCCTGCAACAGCGGGACCTTTCCTGGATGCTCAACTATGGCACCGATATCGACCGGTATCACAAGGATCTGCACCAAATTCTCCGCGACGTCTATCGCGGTCTCGTAAATACGGAAAAACTGAGCTATAGGGGAAATCTCTGGCAGTATGTGCAAAGCCATATTACCACATTGAAATACAGCATCCACGCTTTTTGGCAGGATCAACTCTTTACCTATTACACTCTGCAAGCTGCCGACGCCTATGGGGTCGAAAACCAGCGGCTCGATGCCCTACTCCATTATTATCTCGCTTTACAACAATACCCCTGGCGGGCAAAACCATACCTGCAAGCGGCTATGGACTATGAAACTCGCCTTATCGAAGCATCCCGGCCCAGCTATCTATATGAAATGGGCAAGCTCGAACAAAAGAGCAGCCTGCTCCTGCAAGCAATCGACCTGTTTGACCCGATCTGGGAACGGGACATGATTGCCGATGCTTATGCAGAACTGGCACATATATATCAGAAACAGGGTAATATTGATGGAATTCAGGCAAGCATCGAAGCCCTCTATGCCCTGAACCGGGGAGCCCTGCTGCAACGGGGGCTCAGGCTTCCCATCAATCTGGAAATAGACGGAGTTTTTACAACCCCTACAGAACAGAGGAACTACCAGAACATCATTACCACCGTTGTAAACAAATCGGGCTTACGAAGCCTGAACGCCACCCCTGCCCGTTTCAAACTCATCCTGAACTATCACGGTGATACCATCAAAGCTACACTGTGGGATTCAGTAAAAGGCACAAACATCCGGGAGCACCTAATCCCGCTCTCCAACCTGTCCCCCGAAAACCTGCAGCAGTTCAGCCGTGAACTGCAGAAAACACTCTTTTCTGAATTAGGCCAATAACATTTTGCCAGGGCTACGCTACAGCCAAAAACGTCTTACAAGACACCATATAACCAGCAACCAGATGCACAGAATAACGAGGGCCACCCCCCACTGCTTTTTCAGGGAAACCGGGTGCGCCTCTGCTTCTGCTGCACAGACCGATAGGAGTTCCTTTGGCACAAGCTTTATGGCAAGCCCCACCAGGAGGGGCAGAATGATAAAATCATCAAGATAGCCAAGAAGAGGAATAAAATCCGGTATCAGATCGATGGGCGAAAGGGCGTAAGCAAGAGCAATACCGGTAAGTAGTTTAGCAAGCCAGGGTGTTTCAGGATGTTTTGAAACATAATAGAGCGTACCGATGGTCTGTTTTGCCCAGGAAGCAAGGGATTTAAAAAAGTGCTTTATGTTCATACACCTCCCCTCAAAAAAAATCCTGCAGAAACCGTATTCGTCTCTGCAGGATTCATTGTAAGCTGAGAACTCAATACCCTTATTTTGCAGCTTTCAGAGCATTTGCAGCCAGTTGCAGGAACGGAGCAACATGAATCGAAACCCCTGCGATAGCATCGGTTTTTCCATCGGCTTTCACCGCAATCTTAGCCGGATCCTGGGCGGCAATGAGGGCAGCCTGTGCCTTTGCAGCCTGTTCGTGCCATTCAGCTTGGGCATTGCCGAATTTCACCATGTTGTAGTTTCCGCTTACTGATTCTACAATCTTAGATTTTTTAGCACTGTCATTGGAAATACCGTTCCAGACCACATCCACAATCCGTCCATTGACAACAGTAAGCAGAACCGTATCCTTCCAGCCCGATTGTTTGTCAAACTCAGCTTGCTCAGCATAGTACCAGCCGTCTTTGGCATACAAACCCTTGGCTACAGGACCTGCGGCAATAGCCTTCTGAGCCAGGTCAAAAAATTCCTTTACATGGATTGATGCACCTGAAATGGCATCGGTATGTCCTTCTGCATCCTTATATTTATTAAATTTATAATCCTGGGTTTTGACCAGATACTGTTCGACTTTTTCTGCCTGCTGGTACCATTCAGCCTGGGCTTTACCGAATTTTACCATGTTATATTTACCCGCTTTGTCGTGGGTTTTCTTGTCCTGTGCGCCGGCAATGTTGCTTACCCCATTCCAATTGGCAGCGGTGATTTTTCCACCCTTTACTTCCAGAACAATCTGGCTTTTCCAGCCAGAGGAACCAAATCCATCCTGTTGAGCAAAGTACTTTCCATCTTTCAAAGTTTGCGCGCCTAAGGAAACACCAAAGGCGGCTAGCACTACAATAAATCCCCATCGTTTCATGTACGACCTCCATAGAATTGTTAATATATAATGCAATTCTTATCTATAAATTATAATCGATATCTAAATACTTGTCAAGGCTGACTTTTTTAGTCTTCATTTGTGAGTATTTTTACGCTAGTGTATCAAGGTAGCCGTTTATAGTGGTTCTCAAACAAGTCGGTCAGATTTTGAAAACACCTAAGTAAATCGAGACGTGTACAAATATGAGATAAGTTGTTATAGTAGCACTATTACACGGCCACTCGAGAAGGAGATCCTATGCGGCAAACATTATTCGAAATGGTTCGTCAAGCAAGCACTCGTTTTGGTGACAAACCATTTACCTTTAAAAAAACTGATTCCGGCTGGGTATCCAAAACATTCAATCAAAGTTTTCATGAAAGCCGCTGCTTTGCAGCGTTTCTTTTAGAACGGGGCTATTCATTAGAAGATAGGGTTGCCATTTATGCCGAAGGCAGTCCCAACTGGATTGTCGGTGAATATGGTATCATCATGGCAGGCATGATCGCGGTCCCCCTCTCATTTAAACTCCTGCCGGAAGAAATCTATTACCGCCTGGACCATTCCGAAGCCCGAATGGTTCTGACCAATGCAAACCACCTGGAAAAAATCTGCCGGGTCGCCCAGGACATTCAGACAAAAACCGGTCGATCCATCGATGTGGTATCCCTCGATGAAGATCAGGATCTTTCTACCAGCACCTACCCCCGGAATCAGCTCTTCAGGATTGATGAAGTGCTCGCACAAGGTGCGGCGGTATTAGAAAAACATCGCCCCCGGCTTGATACGATAGAAGCAGAGTGCAGCGAAGACAGGGTCGTAACCATCTCCTATACCTCAGGAACGACAGGCAATCCCAAGGGGATCATGCTCACCCATAAAAACTACTATATCAACAGCCTCGACTCGGTAAACATCTTTAAGGTTCCTGAAACAGGCTACCGTAACTTTGTTATTCTGCCGGTGGACCACTCCTTTGCCCAAACCGTTGGTATCCATGCATCGATTCAGCGGGGCATAGAATTGTGGTTTGTCGATTCCCGGGGCGGCGGTATGGCCATCCTGAGAAACATCCCCATCAATATGAAGGAAGCCGAACCGGTATTCCTTATGACCGTCCCCGCCCTTTCAGGGAATTTCATGAAAAAAATGCAGGCCGAGATTGATAAACGGGGTGGTATTATAAAGTTCCTGTTCGATACGGGTATTAAGGCCGGTATTTCCTACTGGGGCGATGGTTCCTTTCCTGAACGGAACCTGAAAACCTTTCTCAACGCTCTTGTTTATTTCCCCTTAAAAAAACTGGTACTCGATAAGGTTAAAACAGAAGTCTTTGGCAAACGGGCTCAATTCTTTACCGGTGGAGGCGCCAGCTTTGATATCGGTCAACAGCGTTTTTACCGGGCCCTGGGCATGCCTCTTTATCAGGGCTATGGTATGACCGAAGCCTCACCGGTTATCTCTACCAATATCGAAGGCCACACCAAACTGGGAACTTCCGGCATTGCTCTGGACCACGTAGAAATCCGTATCATACGGGATGATGGTACCTTTGCAGAGCCCGGCGAAAAGGGTGAAATTTGTGTTCGGGGCCCCAATGTCATGAAGGGCTATTTTAAAAATCCCGAAGCAACCAGGGAAACCCTTGTCGACGGCTGGCTCCATACGGGAGACCTGGGCTGGCTCGATAAGGATGGCTATTTAACCGTCGCCGGCCGGGCTAAAGCCCTCCTTATTTCTGCAGATGGTGAAAAATACAGCCCCGAAGGGATCGAGGAGGCCATTGCCAATTCAGCCAAAGTCGTAAACCAGGTCATGGTCTGGAACGATCATAAACGGTTTACCTGTGCCCTCATCACCCTCGAGGATGAGCAGGTGAAAAAGCTGATCAAAGAGCATCATCCTAAAACACGGGAAGCC
Organism: Gracilinema caldarium DSM 7334; assembly: GCF_000219725.1. Lineage (GTDB taxonomy): Bacteria > Spirochaetota > Spirochaetia > Treponematales > Breznakiellaceae > Gracilinema > Gracilinema caldarium. The sequence continues at coordinate 3,227,633 of NC_015732.1, forward strand.
CTTTTGGAACTGATCAAAGCATCTTTCTACAGTTTCCGGTCAGATCCATCCTATAAAAACATGGTACCCCTTAACTGGACCCCGGCTACGTTCCAGATTGTTCCGGAAGCCTTTAGTGAAAAAGATGGTCTCATCAATTCTACTATGAAACTGGTTCGTTATAAGGTGGTCGAAAAATACTCAGAACTGATTGAATATATCTATTCCGAGGGTTCAAGCTATAAAAACAATCGAAACCTAGAAGCCCTCTCAAAATACCTGTAAGGAGTGTTACATGGAAAACAGGACCTATCTGTTCACCTCTGAGTCTGTCGGCGAAGGCCACCCCGATAAACTCTGCGATCAAATATCCGACGCCATCCTTGACGCCTGCCTTGCCGAGGATCCTATGAGCCGCGTGGCTTGCGAAACCTTTGCATCTACCGCCATGGTCCTTGTGGGAGGAGAAATCACCACCAGCACCTTTGTAGATATTCAACAGGTGGTACGGGATGTGGTTAAAGAAGTAGGTTACACCAACCCTGCCTATGGCCTCGATTACGAGTCTATGGCCGTCCTCGATATGATACACAGCCAATCGCCGGATATCAGTCAGGGAGTATCAGGAACAGGACTCGAAGAGTTTAAGGGCCAGCAGGGCGCAGGGGATCAGGGCATGATGTTTGGTTTTGCCTGTACAGAGACACCCAACTACATGCCTGCCCCTATCACCCTGGCTCATCAAATTCTCGATAAAGCAACCCTCATGAGGAAAGCTAAAATCATTCCCTGGCTCCGGCCCGATGCAAAAAGCCAGGTAACCATCCAGTATGAAGGCCACAAACCGATACGGATTGATACGGTTGTCGTCTCTCATCAACATGACGATGGCATTGCCTATGAAAACATCAAAGAAGCAATTATCGAGGAAATTATAAAGCCCGTACTCGAACCTACAGGACTCCTGGATGCAAAAACCCGGTATTTCATCAATCCTACGGGCCGCTTTGTGATTGGCGGTCCCTATGGGGACACGGGGCTTACGGGACGGAAAATAATTGTCGATACCTATGGCGGTATGGGCCGCCATGGCGGCGGGGCCTTCTCCGGCAAGGACCCAACCAAGGTAGACCGCTCTGCAGCCTATATGGCCCGCTATGTGGCTAAAAATGTTGTTGCCGCTGGTTTTGCTGAACGCAGTGAAGTCCAGCTGGCCTATGCAATCGGCGTCCCCTTCCCGGTTTCCGTCATGGTCGATACCTTCGGAACAAACACCGTGAGCGAGTCGGCCATAGAAAAGGCCATTCAGGAGGTCTTTGACCTATCTCCTGCAGGTATTATACAAACCCTTGACTTAAGAAAACCAGTATATAGAAAAACATCTACATACGGACATTTTGGCCGTGATGGCTTTAACTGGGAAAAAACCAATAAGGTCGAAGCCCTCCAGCGGGCTATTACAAAATAACATGGATCCGGTTCGCCTGAGATCATCTATCGAGGAACATGCACAACTGCGTTTTTCCCGCTCAGGCGGACCTGGCGGACAAAATGTAAATAAGGTAAACAGCCGGGTCGAAATCCGCATCTCTATTGATGAACTTCAGGGGATATCCGATGCGGAACGACAGCGGCTTACTACCGTTCTTTCAAAGAGAATCACTACCCAGGGAGAACTGATCCTCTTTGTTGATGAAGAACGTTCTCAACTGGAGAACCGATCCCGGGCATTTCAACGCCTGGAACAGATGATCCTGTCGGCTGCAAAGATCCCGAAAGCACGAAAACCAACCAAGCCGACCAAGGCTTCCCGGGAACAACGGCTGTTACATAAAAAACTGTCTAGTATAAAAAAATCTCGTCGAAGATTTCATCAACCTGAAGAATATGGATATAGCATATGAAAGATCCTCGTCTACAAAAACTGGCTCATATTTTAGTGAATTATTCACTGAAGCTTAAAGCCGGAGAAAAGGTGCTGATCCAGAACACGAATCTGGAACTCGATTTTGTTAAAGAACTCATCAATGCGGTGCATGATGTAGGGGCCATTCCCTTTGTGCAGCTCAGCGATAAAAACCTGGAACGGACCCTCTTCAGCCGGGCAACGGAAGAACAATTTAAATGGCAGGCGAAATTTGAACGGGACCGGATGAAAGAGATGGATGCCTATATTGGGTTTACTTCTCCCCGCAATGTCTATGCCTGGTCCGATATGCCCGCTGATAAACAGGATTTATATAATCGCTACATCACCAAACTGGTCCATATGGAAGAACGGGTTCCCAATACCCGCTGGGTTGTTTTACGCTATCCTTCTCCAGCCTTTGCCCAGATGGCTTCAATGAGCGAAGATGCCTTTGAAGAGTTTTATTTTAATGTGTGCACCCTGGACTATCAAAGGATGTCAAAAGCGATGGACCCGCTGGTCGATCTTATGGAAAAGACAGACCGGGTTCGAATCGTCAGTCCGGGTACAGACCTTTCTTTTTCCATTAAAGGAATGCCCGCTATCAAATGTGATGGAACCATGAATATTCCCGATGGCGAGGTCTATAGCGCCCCCATTAAGGATTCAGTTAACGGAACCATTTCCTACAACACCCCTAACGATTATCAGGGTTTTGTGTATGAATCAATCTCCTTCGAATTTAAACAGGGGAAAATCGTTTCAGCCCGTTCAAATGATACGGAACGGATCAACCGGATCCTCGATATCGATGAAGGAGCCCGCTATGTGGGTGAATTCGCCATTGGGGTAAACCCCTATATCACCAACCCCATGAAAGAAACCCTTTTTGATGAAAAGATTGCCGGATCCATCCATTTTACTCCGGGGAATTCCTATGATGACTGTGATAACGGCAATAAGTCGGCCCTTCACTGGGACCTGGTCCTCATACAGCGGCCTGAATGGGGCGGCGGCGAAATCTGGTTTGATAACCGCCTGATCCGAAAGGATGGCCGTTTTGTCATTCCTGAGCTGGAAGGTCTTAATCCGGAAAATTTGATAAAGTAGTTAGTATCCTAACATCTTGTCCCTCTTGGCTAAGCCAAGAGGGACCCCATCTTATTTATAACCAATGAACTTGCAGAGGGTTTATGAATATCCGAACAGCAGAAACACGGGATTATGATGATATCAGAAGGCTCTATTTGTCTGCGTTCCCTGAAAGTGAAAACGAAATTGTTGCAAAACTTGCCACAGACCTGCTTTTTGAACATTCAAATCCCCCAATAATAGCTCTGGCTGCAGAAATTGATGGATCAATAGTGGGTCACATAGCTTTCAGTCCTGTCAGGATAGATACTTTTGAGCAGTGTCAGGCCTATATTTTAGCACCCCTGGCGGTAAAACCTGATTTTCAAAAACAAGGCATTGGATCGGCTCTCATTACCTATGGTATGGAACAGTTATCCGATAGGGGTGTACATATCGTTTTTGTCTACGGTGACCCGAATTATTATGGAAGATTCGGTTTTAAAACTTATCTTGCCCAAAACTATAAAACTCCCTACCCCCTGCAATATCCTTTTGGGTGGCAAGCCATCACAATCTGCGAATGTAACTTAAAAAACTCACCGGCATCTATACATTGTGTCAGCTCTTTATGCGATCCCCTATTATGGTGATCTTGTTAAAGTACTGTTGAATGTTTCACGTGAAACAGTATGACAGGTTGACCCATCGCACATAATGACAATAATGTTATCTATCAAGGTTAATCTTTCAAAATTTGTCTGCATTTTGAAAGATACTCTACATACTATGAGTAATAATCATAAAGTTGTTTTGCTTATTATTACAATTCTATCTTTTCTCATTTCTAACTGTGCTATTAATTCAGATAATTTTTTAAAGCAAATTGAAGTTACAGATATAGAAGCAAAGCAAGCTTTAGATCTAGCATTATCAAAAATTAATAGTGAGTATCTATGGGGCGGAAATGGTCCTGATAGCTTTGATTGTTCAGGTTTAATTGTTTGGTCATATCAAAACATGTTTAAAGACAATTATATTTTTACTAATGGAATTGAACTAGTAAATGATGTAACAATAAATGAACTATATAATTTCAATGCCAACAACAGAACAAAGGATAATGTAAAACCAGGAGATATAATTTTCATATCAAACATGAATGATTTTATTACTCATGGAGGTCTAGTAATTGAAGCTAAAGAAAATAGTGTAAAATTTATCAATGCTTCTTCTTATTATGAAAAAGTGATAATTGACGAATGGGATTATAATGAGTTAGTTCGTGGTCAATGGATTGTTGGTTTCGGAAGATTTCTTAGAAGCAAAAAATAAATTCACCAAAAAAAACTCCTTAAATCTTGCAATTATTCTTGTCATGAAATGTTTCACGTGAAACACAATTAACATATCTAAACAGGGCTATTAGCCTGTCGGATTTGTAGTTTTTTAATCCCCAAAGTATATTTTGGGGATTAAAAATCCCGATTAACTGGGCTCCTTTGGCAGTTTGCGAGGTAAAAAATCGCGTATGCCCGCGATTTTTAATGATTAAACGGACAAGTCCGACAAACTGCTAGCCTTTTATATCATCTTTGAGGAAATCCTTACAAAGTTTGCTTTTAAGCTATGATGAACTTTTAAAATTTAAAGTTTTAGAATTCTTATCATTATAAAAGAACCGTTATCGTTTCCTTTTTTACTGATAAATATTATCTTGTACTAATGATAGATAAAATTCCTGGTGGTATAGCCCATGAGTTGCCAGAAGATATAGAGTCCGCTTTATCTTTAGATGCAACCCTGTTGGATGCTTGGGTTAGATTAACCCCCATAGCGAGAAATGAATGTTTTTGCTGGGTAATTTCTCCTAAAAAAGCAAAAACACGAGAACAACATATTAAACGCATGTTTTCTGAACTAAAAGAGGGTAAACATCGGCCCTGTTGTTGGATGGGATGTATCCACAGAACAGAAAAAGAACTAAGTCCATCTCAGAAATTTCTGCTTACTACCTAAATTTTGCGATTCCATCCCAAATGGTGTGAGTTCAACCATATTCTAGCAGTATTTCGGTCTTGTCCGTTTCTAATAATAAAAATCTCAGGAATCTATGATTTTTACCTTGCTAACTGCTCAAGAAGTGAAGCTTCTCAAGAGCACAGTTAATCGGGATTTTTAATACCCAAAGCAGTACTGGTAACCTCAGGTATTTTTAAAATCATGCGGAGTCCATGATGAATAATCTGTCCCGCGATATCAAGCACCCCTTTTCTGAAGGTTTCGTTATACCAGGTTATTTCAATTACCGGTGAGTCAACATCGTATTTGAAGGATTCAAACAATACAGAGGTAATCTCATTGAGTATACCAAAATTGGTGCAGAAAACCACATCGGGCAGCTGATCAACAGTTTCTTTGATGTCCTGATACAGTTTACCTCCCACAATAAGGCCAACCTTCAGCCGTTCACAGTGCTCAAGAACCGCTTGATCAAATAAACGGTATCGGCTACGAATATAATGGGAACATCGGCATCGTTGTTATTCAGCACCAAAGTGTCTATTCTGACTTTGATAATCTTCGTTTGTTCTATGGACAGCCTCCATACAAAGAGCTGTTTAAATAACATTGGTTTAAGCGGTAACGCGTATATGGCGCGTGTTTTTGCGAGCTTAGCGATAGCAAAAACCGTGACATAGCGTTATCCGCTTGAAGCCTCTGTTAGCCGTATTATCGTATAACTCAATTATTCTTATTGTATTATATTAAGCCAAGAATTAACTTTATTCCTTCTTCTACTTCTTCCATAACGGAATAATGTAGCTTATTTTCTAATGATACTAACCTAGTTTTATCAAGAACAGATATTTGTGAAACTACTAATACAGAATCTTTTGATAGTCCTGATTCTATTGTTTCTACATAAACATTTCCAGGGGAATCCGCCAATATTGTATTTGTAGTAAATGGAATGACGATAACAGTATTTATATTGCTTCGATTAAATGAATCATCTTGAATTATTAATACAGGTCTATGAAATCCAGGTTCACTGCCAAATGGTATTCCAAAATCAGCCCACCATATTTCACCACGAGTCATTTTTTGTTAATTCCCTTAGAGATTCAAGATTAACATCAACAATTCTATCATTGCCTAGTAATTCTTTTTTATATATAGAATTAAGCTTATCTGTTATTCTATCTTTCTTATGATGATTAATAAATTCCTCTAAAGCCTTAGCAAATAATTGACTACGGGGAATGCCCATGTCTTTTGCTATCTTTTCTGCGTCATTATATAACGTATCAGGCAATGATATTGCTGTTTTCATAATTTCAGTATAACCATGGTATAACTAAAAGTCAACAACTTTTTGCGAGCGAAGCGAGTCCGGCTAACTCCCGCATAGCCTACGTCCTGTTTCAGATGATCCAACCAGCTAACTGTAGCTAGACCTACGAGGGATGAAAACCGTTCATGAGTAGTCTAGAAATTCTCCTGGGTGTTTTTGTGTCGTTTGCTAACTCATTACACCACATGGAGGATTTTTTTAACATGGAATAATTGCGGCTAAACGTACCCATCGATTATCTTCTCGTAAATGTCCTCCGAAGGGTACATAAAAGTCTTCAAACTCAGGTTCCTTTTCCTTATACATCGTTACCCCATATTAAGGTGCACGCTTTTAAGGCCTTACCCTCCTTTTTCATGCACTTTGTATTGGGATTATCTCTGTATTTGCTTATTTTGTATAGAGTTGTTTGTTTTTCAGGAAGCCCGACTTAGATTAACAACATCTCTATTTATTGTATAATCCTGCGATAAATAGTTATACAAGTCATTCTTCATAACCTGCCTCCATATAAAAATATATTATTATATACTACTCCTCAATCTGTTTATCAACTCCAGCCTCTGGATCTTCTTCAGTAAGGACCTCATCGGTTTCCTCTGGCAGATCCTGCTCATCCTTTTCCCGGGCAATCCGGTCTACACCGATCACAAAGTCGGGCCGTTCAATATTGACGATCCGTACCCCCTGAGCTGATCTTCCCATTACCGAGATTTCGTTGACCGCAACCTTTATCGATTTTCCCTGGCTGGTTATACACATGATAGCATCTTCATCGCCGACAGAGACACAGCCCACAAGCTCACCGGTTTTTTCGCTGACCGTATAGATGCGCTGGCCTCCGGTTGCCCTGCCATGGGATGAGAATTCAGAGTACTCTACCCGCTTACCATAACCAAATTCTGAGAGAATCAGCATTTTTTCGTTATTATTTACCCGAAGCACGCCCGCTAGTTCATCATCCGAATCGAGCTTTATTCCACAGACACCCCGGGAAGACCGTCCGCTTGCCCGAACTTCTACTTCTTCGGTTCTCAGAGCCTGACCTTTACGGGTAATAAGAACAATCTCATCCGTTCCGGTGGTCAGTAAGGCACTGACAAGACTATCCCCTTCATCCAGATTGATGGCGATAATACCCCGGGTTTTCGCATTGGCAAACTCCACGGTTTGCACCTTCTTTACCACCCCGCGGGCTGTTCCCATAAAGATAAACTGATCTTCCGAAAAGTCTTTAAAGGCAACCACGGTGGTTATATCCTCATTAGGTGAAACCGCTAAAAGAGACTTGATATGGGCACCCCGAGAGGTACGGGAACCCTCTGGGATTTCATGAACCTTCATCCAGTACGCTTTGCCTGCACTGGTGATATACATAATATAATCATGGGTCGAGGCTACAAAGAGCTGTTTGACAAAATCATCTTCGGTCAATTTTACGCTGTTCATCCCCTTCCCGCCCCGGCCTTGGCTCTTGTAGGCACTGACCGGAACCCGCTTGATATATCCCAGATTGGAAATGAGGATGACCATCTCTTCTTTTTTAATAAGATCTTCTATATTGATGGACTCCACCTCGTCGGCTACGATTTCGGTCCTTCGGGGGTCTCCATATTTTTCGGCGATAATTCGTATCTCATCCTTAATCACGCCCCGAAGTTTCTGGGGATCATCGAGCAGGGATTGCAGATAGGCAATAAGGGTCCGCAGTTCCTCCAATTCCTGTTTAAGTTTTTCGACCTCGAGGCTGGTGAGACGGCCGAGACGCATATCAACAATAGCCTGAGCCTGGGCTTCTGAAAGCAGGAACCGTTCCATCAAATTCTTTTTAGCCAGGTCCACATCCCGGGAACCTTTTATGATGGCAATAACTTCATCGATGTTAGCCAGGGCGATAACAAGACCTTCTAAAATGTGGGCCCGTTCCTGGGCTTTGCGCAGATCAAATTTAGTACGCCGGGTGACCACATCAATGCGATGCTGGACATAATAATGGATGAGCTCTTTCAGATTGAGACAACGGGGCCGGCCTTCGACCAGGGCAAGATTGATGACCCCAAAGGACGACTGCAGCGCCGTGTGGGAAAAGAGCTGATTCAGCACCACTTTCACGATGGTACCTTTTTTAAGCTCTATAACAACACGTAAACCATCCCTGTCCGATTCATCCCGGATTTCAGAGATACCATCAACAACCTTGTCACGGACAAGTTCTGCAATCTTTGTCAAAAGATTCGCTTTATTAACAGAATAGGGAATTTCATTGAAAATTATCGATTCCTTACCTGTTTTTGACGTTTCTATAACAAATTTGCCCCGGGTAATAATTTTACCCCGACCGGTCTTATAGGCTTCCCGAATACCCCGCCGGCCAAATATGATGCCCCCCGTAGGATAATCGGGCCCCTTAATGTAGTGCATTAATTCATCAACGGTAATATCCGGGTTGTCGATAAAGGCACAAATGGCATCGCAGACTTCCTTGAGGTTATGGGGCGGCATATTGGTAGCCATACCAACGGCAATACCGCTTGAACCATTCACCAGCAGATTGGGCACCGCTGCAGGAAGAACCACCGGTTCGGTGAGCGATTCATCATAGTTTGGTACAAAATCGACGGTTTCTTTTTTCAAATCCGCCAGCATTTCATCGCCGATACGGGAGAGTTTTGCTTCGGTATAACGGGATGCAGCGGGAGGGTCCCCATCGATGGAACCAAAGTTACCCTGTCCCTGCACAAGGGGATAGCGAAGGGAGAAATCCTGGGCCATACGCACGAGGGCATCGTACAAAGACATATCACCATGGGGATGATATTTACCCATGGCGTCACCCGTAATACGGGCGCTTTTCTTTGTTGCCGCATTCGGATGGAGCCCCAGTTCGTCCATGGCGTACAGAAGCCGCCGGTGTACCGGCTTAAGGCCATCCCGCACATCGGGAAGAGCCCGGCTTACAATAACCGACATGGCATAATTAAGGTATGCGGTCTTTATTTCATCTTCTATTGCAACTGGTATTATTTTTCCGCCCGATTCAGCCATAACATCAACCTTTAGAGGACATCTAAAAACTTCAGTTTTTAGATGTCTACCGCTATATATACGCAAATCCTGTAAGGATTTGCTCAGGCGCCTCTAAAAATCTAATCGAGTTTTTAGAGGCGCCCTTTATACATCAAGATAGGAAACAGCAAGAGCGTTTTCTTCAATAAATATCCGCCGCGGTTCCACCTGTTCACCCATAAGGGTCGAGAAAATCCGCTCTGCCTCTACCGCATCATCCATATGAACCTGGACAATGTTCCGCCGTTCCGGATCCATCGTCGTTTCCCACAGCTGGTCCGGATTCATTTCACCCAAACCTTTGTAGCGTTGGATAGCAACCTTTTCCGGGTCCTTTCCAGACTCTGCAAGAATCCGGTCTTTTTCTGCATCATCGTAGGCGTAGAAGACCTTCTTTTCGTAGGTAATCTTGTACAGAGGAGGCATGGCCAGATAGACATGGCCCCGCTCGATCAATTCGGTCATATAACGATAAAAAAAGGTCAGCAAAAGGGTTCTGATGTGAGAACCGTCCACGTCTGCATCGGCCATAATGATAATTTTATGGTACCGCAGTTTTGATATATCAAAACTATCACCTATCCCTGCACCAATACTGGCTATAATCGGCTGAAGTTTATCATTGGTAATTACTTTTTCGATATGGGTCTTTTCTACGTTAAGCATCTTACCCCAGAGGGACAAAATTGCCTGAAACGCCCGGTTCCGGCCCATTTTGGCAGACCCCCCGGCTGAATCACCCTCGACAATAAAGAGTTCGCATTTTGTCGGGTCCTTTTCCGAACAGTCCGCAAGTTTTCCCGGAAGACCCGCACTTTCCATGAGGTTTTTGCGGCGGGTTGCATCCCTTGCCTGCCGGGCAGCGATTCGGGCCTTTGCTGCAAGAACGCTTTTTTCCAGAATGGCATTAACAATATCCGGATGTTGGTCAAGAAATAATTCCAGCTGTTCATTAACCAGGGACTCGACAATACCCTTCACTTCCGAGTTACCCAGCTTTCCCTTAGTCTGACCTTCGAACTGTGGATTTGGTACCTTAACAGAAAGGACCGCAGTAAGCCCTTCCCGCACATCATCGCCGGAAAGACTTTCTTCCATTTTTTTTGCAAGCTTTGACTTTTTTAAATACTCGTTCAAAGTTCTTGTAAGGGCAGACTTAAAGCCTACCAGATGGGTACCACCTTCTCGGGTATTGATGTCATTAACAAAGGAAAACATTATTTCGTTAAAACCATCGTTATATTGGATGGCACACTCGACTTCTATGTCATCCCTCGTACCAGCAATATAAATACATTCTTTATGGAGGACCGTTTTATTTTGATTCAGATATTCGACAAAGCTAACCACCCCTCCTTCGAAGATAAACTCATGGCTCTTCGGCGTAGTTAGTCGTTCATCTCGAATGGAGATCCTAATGCCTTTATTTAAAAAGGCGAGTTCCCTCAGCCGGTTCGAGAGAACATCAAAATTATAAGTCGTTGTTTCGAATATCGTTGCATCTGCAAGGAATCGGACTATGGTACCCCGTTTATTAGTGGTTCCTATGACTTTTACCGATTCTTCCGGAACCCCAATATGATATTTTTGATAATGTATCTTTCCATCCCTATGGACAAATACTTCACACCAAGTAGAAAGAGCATTTACAACAGAAACACCGACACCATGCAGACCGCCCGACACCTTATAAGAGTTTTTATCGAACTTACCACCCGCATGAAGCTTGGTCATAACAAGCTCCAGGGCACTCACCTTTTCAGAGGGATGAATATCAACGGGGATACCTCGACCATTATCTTCTACCCGAACGATATCATTTTTTTCCAATACAACGAGAATATCTGTACAATGGCCCTGCATGGCCTCATCGACAGAGTTATCAACCACTTCATAAACAAGATGGTGTAACCCATCGATGCCCGTCGAACCGATGTACATACCAGGGCGTTTTCGTACTGCCTCCAGGCCTTTTAACACCTGAATACTTTGCGCTGAATAGCTTGAATCCATCTTGTTTCCTTGTTATAACGACAGAAAAATGACAATTGAGTATAACCATTTACATATAAAAAGTAAAGGCAACGAATTATTCAATACTATGTGTACAACTTGTGGATAATTTGTTAGAATATTATTATAATACTTATAATGATTTAGCAAATTGCAATAAACTAATTATTATTATCACTAAAAAACTTTTATTTTATTATTATATATAGTTTTATTTTAAAACTACTATTCATATTTAACGTGGTTTTATCAAAAAATGATTGCTATATTACAAAAAATCTATTTGAAATTTTTGAGATAATTGTGGATAAT